>CAZUCH010000320.1:0-2615 GCA_964619045.1 uncultured Planctomycetales bacterium
TATCAGAACATCGACTTCATCGAGCAGCGCGAGTTGGTCCAGGAGGTGCCCGCCGGCTCGTGGGACTGGGGTCGCAGTTGCCACGAGGCGCTGTCGGCGTTCGCGCGCGGCGACTATCCGGCGGTGAACGCCGTGATAAGCGAGCTCGAGCGTCGGCTCCAGCGAATGGCCGCCGGTCAGCCGGAGTCGAATCTACCGAGCAGCTTGCCGCGCCTGCCGGCCGAGGGCGGCCCGCCGGCTACGGTGCTGGTTGGGGCGGTTTCGGTCGAGCAATTCCCCAAGGTGTCGTATCCGAAGGTGAAGTCCTACAACTCGGCTTTGGTTTACGATCGCGACGGAACGCAGCGCCGCCAGCGTTACGACAAGTGTCATTTGGTTCCTTTTGGCGAGTATGTACCGTTTCGCATGGCTCGGATTCTGGGCGTTGACATGCACTGGCTGTACCGCCGGCTAAATAAGCTCAGTCCGTTCAGCGACGGCGGCAAGAAGGAGTACTCGCTGACGCCGGGGGCGGAGTTCACGGTCTTCGATCTGCAAACGGCGGCCGGTGTGCGCCGGTTCGGGGCGCCAATCTGTTACGAAGACGCAATGCCGTATGTTATTCGCAACTTCGTGTGGGACGGTTCGCGGCGTCGGGTGGACTTCATTGTGAGCGTCAGCAATGACGGGTGGTTTCAGCATAGCGCGGAGTTGCCGCAACACCTGGCGATCTGTGCCTTCCGAGCGGTCGAGAATCGGGTCAGCATCGCTCGGGCGGTCAACACCGGCATCAGCGGATTCATCGACTCCAACGGGAAGATCCGCTCGCTGGTTCAGAAGAACGGAAAGAGCTCTGGTCCCGGCATTATCGGCTACGATATCCAGTCCGTGCCCATCGACCGGCGGAGCAGCCTGTACGGCCGTTTCGGTGACTGGTTTGCGCTGTTGTGTACGGGACTGGCCGCCGTAGCGTGGTTGGGGGCGGTGTTCGAGCGCTGGGTGTTGGCCCTCAGGCAACGTATCGCGCTGCTGTTAGGAAAGCGAGGTTAGCGGGTGACCAAGGTTGTTGGATTGACAAACGCCGCACTCGGGACCACGAGGCGATGTCGCCACCTGTTGCTAGGCGGGCTGGTGTGGCTGGTAGCATCCGGCTGCCAGTTGCCCGCGACTGCGCCTCCTACGGTCAAGGTAGACTCGCGCGAGAAGCTGCAACTCGAGACGCGCTCGGTTGACCTGTTGTTACGGGCGGCGGAGGACGGCGATAGTGTCGTGGCGTGCAATGCGATCGAGGCGCTGACGCGGGTCGTGCCGCGCGAAAGCCGCCTGGTGTTTCGGCAGGCGTTGCGTTCGCCATCGCCGATGGTGCGCTACGCGGGTTACGTCGCGCTAGGCGAATTGTGTGACCCGGACGTGCTCGCGCATGTCGCCACGGGCACGCGCGATACCAACGCCCATGTGCGTTTGGGGGCGGCGTTTGCGGCTTGCCGCTGCGGCCGTGACGGTTATGCACGCGTGCTGATGTGGGCGTTGACCGACTCGCCGGACGAGGGCGTTCGCGCGGACGCGGCCACGCTGGTTGGCCGTCTGCACGATCCACGGGCCAGCAAGTGGCTGAAGGCGGGCCTGCGTCATCCGGCGAACGAGAAGTCCGGGCGCATGCGGCTGGCGCTGTTCGGTGCGTTGGCTCGACTGGGTGACGAAGAGGCGGTGCGCGAGTTGATCGGCTACTCACAGGGCGATGTCGCCAGCCAGGCCGACGCCTTGCTCCTTCTGGCCGAGTTGGGGCGTACGGAGGCTCGCGAAGCCTTGCTGTACTGCCTGCAGCACGAGGAGTACACCGAACCCCGGTTGTTGGCGGCGCGCGGGCTCGGGCAGTTGGGTGTGCGCGACGGCTTCGGGCTGGCGATCGAGATGCTGAGCTACGAGAACCCGCACCCGGTGGAGGACGATCCGGCTCCGAACTTCCGCGTGCGGTCCATGGCTATCCACGCGCTGGCGGAGATCGGCGACGAGCGTGCGCTGGGGCCGCTGCGCGACATCGCCGCCGATCAAAGCGATCTGCGACTACAGGTCGCCGCCTGTTATGCGATTTGCAGGATAGCTCGGTAGCGGGCGTCGTGGCCGGGCCGATGTCCTCGGCGATCTGGCGCCCATGGCCGTTGACATCCGGACGAGCCTCGAACGTGCCCATCATCAGGTAGCGATCGGGGCTGCTCCATCCGCCGAGCAGTTGCTGAACTTCGCGGGCCACCTGCAAGCGAAAACTACCGCGCAGCCGATCGCCGGGCTCGCGATATAGCGCGACCACCCCGGATAGTGATGTCCAGCGGCTATGGGCCGGCCCCATCCGAGCGACCCCGCGGAACTCACGCTTCTTGACGAGGTAGTTGCGGGCTCGGCCGGCGGGCAAATCCTCCAGAACCAGCGACATCTGAAAGCGGAAGTGCCCCAACGAGCCCAGCGGCGAGGGCTTGTCGCGCTGCATCGCGATCCACACCCGTCCCTGCTCGTCTGTCCACCAATAGCAGCGGTCCATGCTGAGCCGGACAAAGCGCGGCGGCGGACCCGCGGGCGGGTCGATGGTGCGAAAGTCGAGCGCCGCAAGCTCAACCCGGCCGCTGCCGGCACACCCGCCG
>CAZUCH010000320.1:2715-4400 GCA_964619045.1 uncultured Planctomycetales bacterium
ACATTGAACCAGGCACCGCTGAAGTTGACCTTGAGCCCGTGTGAGAGGTGGCCGCCGTGCGCCAGATCCAGCGACAAGATCGTGTCGCCGGGCTTCAGTGCCGCACAGAGGACGGCGATGTTGGCCGAGGCGCCGGAGTGGGGCTGAACGTTTACGAAGTGGGCATTGAAGAGCTGCTTGGCGCGCTCGCGTGCCAGGTCTTCGACGGTGTCCATGTTGACACAGCCGCCGTAGTAGCGCCGGCCCGGATATCCCTCGGCGTACTTGTTCGTGAAGACCGAGGCGTTCGCGGTGCGCACCGCGCGCGACACGTGGTTCTCAGACGCGATCAGCTCTAGCGTGTTGGTCTGGCGGTCTTCCTCGTTGCGAATGGCGGCGGCGATTTCGGGGTCGGTTTCGCCGATCGGTTGAGACATGAAGTTCAGCATTGGCCGGTTCCTCGTGAGGCTACGTTCCATGTGTGGTTGATACTAGTGGTTCTCCGCGCGGGTTAGCCCTATGACGATTCACCGGGTTCTGTTGGGGGAGCCGAGTCCATGGCACCTTCCTCGCCATCGCCGGCGGGGGCAAACAGATCGCGCAACTCGTCGAGCAGGGCACGCTCCAGTCGACGGTCGCGGCGCACAGGCGTCCAGACCGTGTTCTGCTCCTCGGTGGTGGCGGCATCAGCATCAATAGGGGTCTCCGCGCCGGGGTTATCGCTGAACCGGTATCCGCGCGGCTGCATGACGGTCTTACGCGTGGTATCGAGACGCTCGACGTCGATTCGCAACTTGGCCACGACGTCGCCGTCGCGCTCGCTGATATACAGGGTGGCCGTGCGGCGCATCGTGGACTGACCGCGATACAGATCGCGAGCGGTTCCGCTGGAGTCCTTGGTCGTGAACTCCCGCGGCGCGGTCATGATTCGCCGCGTGGTCTGATCGACGCGGACGCGGCCGAACTCACGCTGCAGGATCGTGGTGGCGCGGGCCAACACCGCCTCGGCGTCGGCTCCCCGGATCACACTCTGCTGGTGAACGTACAACGACCCGGGGCTGGCGCAACCCGCCGCGATCACCAGCGCTGGCAGGATTGAGGCGAGCATCAGACGATTCATCGGGCGTGCCCTTTTCTTGCGGCCGCTATCCGTTGGGCGCCGAAGCGTCCCGCGGCCTGGTCGGACGCGCGCCCAAGCGCCCATCTTAATCGCGATCGTCGGGCTCCGCCTCCCCCTGGGAGTCCAGAGACGGCGGCACGATCAGCGTTTCGGCCGCAGGCTCGACGGGCGTGCCGGGAGTGTTGCCGACCGGTCTCGACGGGGTCGCCATGCCGGTGAGCAGGTCCGGGTAACGAGCGATCAGGCTGGGTGCCAGCGGATCCCGTGCCGCGCGGCGTAGATTCTCCAGGCCCTGAGCACGGTCGCCGCCGTGATATTCGAGGTAGCCCAGCAGAAAACGCAATTCCGAGTTCTCACGCTGCTGGAGGCGCTTCATCAGGTCGGCCCGGCGAATATCGATCTGTTCGCCACCGCCCATCATCGCACTGAGGTTCAGAGGGAACTTGGCGATCTCGGGGTAACGCTCCAGGCCGCGCACCAGGCTCTGGGCCGCCGAACGGTAGTCGCCCACCGCCAGCAGCGCGTGCCCCCTGCCGATCAGTGGCAGCGGGTTGCCCGGGCCCGCAAGAACGGCCTCTTCATAGAG
>CAZUCH010000321.1:0-4385 GCA_964619045.1 uncultured Planctomycetales bacterium
CCTGAACGTTGCCAACTTCCTGGAGTTGGTGCGCGACGGGTTCTATGACGGCAAGACGTTTCACCACGTCGTCCCCGGCGTTCTTCTTCAGGGCGGGTGCCCCAACGGCGACGGGATGGGTATGCGCCACGACGGCAAGACCGTGAAGGCCGAATTCAACGCCACGCCGATCGACTGCGGCGTGTTGGCCATGGTCGTCAAGCGCAGCGACCCGGACTCGGCCAGCTCGCAGTTCTTCATCGCCATCAGCCGCATCGAAGAGTACGACGGGCAGTTCACCGTGATCGGTCGGGCTAGCGACAAGGAGAGCCGGCTCGCGCTGCAACGGCTGTCCGAAGTGCGCGTCGACGCCAACGACCAACCGCTCGAACCACTGACGATCCGCTCGCTCAATCTGGTCAACGCCGAGCAGACGCGCACGCGTCACCTGAACGTCCCCTCCCCGGGCAGCTCCACACCGGCCGAGAAGAGCGAGTAGTCTCCACCGGACGAACCCCGGATGGGGGTCTGCTTGATGCCCCACACTTCTACTACCAGCGCGCCGACGCGTGCCTCTTGCGGCGTTTGGAGTAGGCCGGCAAGCCCGCGATCACAGCCGCCAACAGAGCGGCCGCGGCCGACCCGATCAGAACCTGCGACCAGACGAAATCGCCCCCCTGGTAGTACTTGAAGTGCCATTCGACCAGCAACTGGGCCGGCACTGCCGCCACGACCGCGATCAGCCAGCGCACCCACCAGAGCGACCGATTTACCATGTCTCTCAGGCTGCTCGCAATGATAACCGCGAGCCCCAAAGCCAGGGCGTGCAACCCGAGCGGGCCGGTACCGCCAATGTCGTAGGCGAACCCGGTGATCCAGCCAGCCAGACGCCCGTCTGCTACAGGCGCCATGAGTCCACAGACCAGCGCCAACGTGAGCAGCAGGTCGAGCCAACGCGGCGCCGCCAGGTGCATGGCCGCCGTTTGCACCAGGAACGTGGCCGCCAGTGCCAAGCCAAACAGCGTCCAGGGCATTATTTCGGCCCCTCATCCGGCTGACCGGCGGGCTGGCCATTGGTCTGGTTATCGGACTTTTGTGGCGGCCGGCGACGCTCATTCCAGACTGCTCCACCCTCGCGGCTCGCCTCTGGCCGAATCTTGACCCGCGGCGTCGGCACGCAGAAGCGGCTCCCCCGCCGGGCTATGACGCGCCCGTCATGGCGCGTGTACTCGAACTGCACCTGCACCTCGCGACCGGCCACGTCGGCATGCGCCGGCCACGGCAGTACGAAGCCGTACGAGTCGCCGATGATGGATTTCCTGAGTATGCGGAACCCCGCCGCCTCACGCTGGTCGAAGCGCCATTCGTGGACGAGTTCACGGGCGTAGGTGCCGTCTGGAAGCGGCTCCAGGACTTCGAGTGCGGTCCGAATCTCACCCGGCACGAAAACCCCCTTCTCGGTCTCGGCGGAGATGAAGTAGACGCGCATGCGCATGCCGTTGACCCGGCCGTCATCGTCCTTGAGCCAAGGCTGCGAGTAGTACTGGCGAATAGCCACTACGTCGTCGCGCATGCTATTCTCGATGGCGCAGCCGACGTTTGCCAATGGAAGACACAGCAGGAGCGCCCATCCCAACCACAGCCCAACCCTCTCAGCGGCACAACCACGTTTCATTACATGCTCCCGCAAGTCCATGGGCCGGCAACCATCGAGCACACGATAGCTCGCTAGCGGCGTCTCGTGAGCCGCGTTAGCAGCGTGTTGTAACTGTCGTCGTCCGGCGGTTCCTTCAGCGGCTCACGCGGACGCAGCGCCGGACGTAGCGGGCCGTACTTTTCACCATTCGAGTCGTTGTCGTCCGAGGGCGCCTCACGCCTGATCGGAGCCGGCTCGACCGCGGCGCCTTCCAACTCCTCCATGTCCTCGGCAGTCATCCGCAAGCCCTGCATGAGCGGATCGGCCAGCGTCTCGTGCGTGATCAACTCCATCCGGTCGCGCTCAACAAGCGACATACGCCGATAGTCTTCTACGCTCCGCACAACGTGCGGCGTCAACACGATGAGCAACTCGGTCCGCCGCGTCTCATCCGCCTGGTTACGGAACAGCGCGCCCAGCCCTGGAATGTCGCCCAGCAGCGGCACTTTCTGTTCGCGGTTTTCCTTGCGGGTGGTGATCAGTCCGCCCAGGACCACGGTTTCGCCGTCCTTGACGGAGATTGTCGTCTCCGTTTCCCGCGTGAAGAACACCGGGGCCGTCACGCCCGGGCCGACATCGACGGTCGAACCGGTCTGGTCCGAGACTTCCTGCTTGATCTCCATGCGCACGAAGCCGTCGGGGTTGATCTGCGGCGTAACCTCCAGCTTGATGCCGACATCCTGGCGGCTGACGCTGGTACTGATCTGGCCGGTGGACGAGGTTTGGGTGCCGGTGACATACGGCACACTGTCGCTGATGTTGATCATCGCCTCTTGATTATCCATGGCGACGATCTGCGGCCGGCTGAGCACGTTCAGGCTGCCCTCATTCTGGAGGGTACGGAACAGGAAGTTGAAATCGGCACCGGTGATCGTGAAGCTGAACCCACCCAGGCCGCTGCCGGCGGCTCCTATGTCGGTACCGCCCACATAGTCGAACGTGGTCGTGTCGGTCGGGCCGGCCTTGGCCCATTGCAGATCCTGGAAGGCGAATTCCACGCCCAAGTCCAGCGCGTTGTCCATCGTCACCTCGATGACCAACACCTGGATCATTACCTGCAACGGGGGGCGATCCAGATCATGGACGACCCGCATCACGGTGTCCTTGAAGCGCGGATCAACGTCTATCAGGATGCGATTGGCGTCCTCGTTCGAGATTGCCACGATCTCACGTTCCTGCTTGACTTGCGTCGAGACCTCATCGCCGATGTCCTGTAACCGCTGCTGTTCGGCCTCGCTGAACTCCCGCAAGGAGGCGGCCAGCGCTTCTGCGGTTATGTAGCCGGGGACATAGACGAACGTCTCACGGTTCTCGATCTCGACCGTGTCAATCTCCAGAATCATCTCCTCGACGAGATCGAGGTAGCCGGGCGTGCCGGCGGCGATGACCGAATTGGTCCGGACATCCGTCGCAAAGGCGATTTCCTGGCGCCCGCCCATGCTCTCGCCCAACGATAGCATGCGCGTAGCCTCTTCGGCGGCGCCGCCGCCGCCGGCCTCCCCGACCGTTTCACGCTCGAAGAGCGTCTTCAGCATCTCGACCATCTGCTCGGCATCCGAGTTGATGAGCCGGAAGACGCGGATCTTGGCGGCGTCCGGCGGCTGGTCGATCGCGGCCACCAGCGATTCCATCAGCGGCATGCTGTCGACCGGGGCCCCGACGATCAGCGAGTTCGTGCGAGTATCGGAGATCACAGTTACGTTCTGCCGCATGGCCCTGAGCGTCTCGACGCCGATCTCCGGATGCTCCTGTTGGTAGATCAGCATGATCTGGTTGGCAACTTCCTGATTGTTGCCGCCGCCGCCGCCACCGCCGCCAACCGCTCCGCCTTGGAGTTCCAGGATGCGAGACAACAGATCGCCGGCATCCTCGGCGCTGGCCTGGTCGAGCTTGAAGAACTTCACGATCACGCCGCTGCGCGGATCGACCTCGTCCATCCGGCGCACGAAGTCCGCGATGTCCTTCACGATCGACGGCGGGCCGAAGGCCACTACCGAGTTGGTCGCCGGGTCGTGCGTGACCGTCAGGTCGATCTCGCCCTGCCCGCCGCTAGTCTTAAACAGGTCGCCCACTTGCCCGGATATTTCCTCGGCGTTGGCTCGGCGTAGCGGGATGATGGCCGTCTTGCGGCCCAGCTCGCTAGGCCGATCGAGAATCTCAACCCAGCGTTCGATCAGGTCCACGTCTTCCTCGGACGCCGCGATCAACAGACTCTCGGACAGTGGATCGGCGGCGATGTGAATCGGGGTGCCGCTGAGCTTCGAATCCTGCTGCTTGAGGGCCTTGTCGATCATCTCCTCCAGCAGAGTCGCGATGTTGGCCGCACTGTTGAGCTTGACTTGATGCACGCGGAACACGACCGTGCCGTTGTACTGCTTGTCCAGTTCGTCGATCAGCTCCTCGGCCTCACGCAGGTAATCACGTGTGCCGGTCAGCATCAGCGAGTTGCTGCGCATGTCGGCCAGCACGGTCAGCGTGTCGGTCGAGTCCTTGTTGGTCTTCTTCTCCGCGTCTTCCTTGGCCTTGAACATCTCCTCGAGGAAACCCTGGAGCTTGACGGCGTCGGCGTACTTGAGCTGCCGGTAGCGCACATCGACCACGCTGTACTTGCGGGCTCCATCGAGTTGCAGGACCAGTTCCTCGATCATGTCGTAGACTTCTTCGGTCGCGAAGATAATCAGCGAATTGGTGCGTTCCTCGGGCTGGATCA
>CAZUCH010000322.1:0-4376 GCA_964619045.1 uncultured Planctomycetales bacterium
CTCGCCAACTGATCCCACGTTCAATTCACCAATCGTCACCTCGGTCGTAAACGGCGGAACCACAGAGTTTACGCTGAACGCGACCGAAGCTCCGGCCGGTTCGCCGGTGACTTCCAACGTCACCGCCTCGTCGAAGCCTCCGCTCGGTTCCACGTGAACCGTGTACACAGCCTCGGTATCCGGAGGACAGCACAGATCCTGTGACATGGGCTCGGCCGCGAGCCAGAACCCCCACGGTTGGGGCAGCCGCAACGCCGGATCGCCCAGCAAAACGAACTCCTCAAAGAAGTTGCGGCACACATCCTCGTTCTGGGACGGCGGACTCTGAGGATCACCGTTCCATTCGCCGTACTCGGTCAGAAAGCGGTAGAGCGCCGACTGCCACGCCGGTCCGATCTCCCAAATGTCGTACTCGAAGAACGAACTGAAATACGCCTTCTCCAACACGACCGACGGCTCCCAGGCCTCGACACTGCCCCAGTAGATGTAGGTCGATGCTGAGATGTACGCGGCCGCACCTTTGTCGGCGACTCGTATCCAAGTCTCTCCGAAACATTCGTCCATTGGGTAATTCGCGGTGTTGCAGGAGAAGCCGAAGACCAGACCGTACAAGCCTTCATTGCTCAGGGCGCGCACGTCATTCTGACCGAAGCCCGGGCTACTCCATCCGCCCGATCCGCTATGGCCAAAGTAGACCGCAAACAGGCAGCCGCCGTTAACCGCATCGGTCACATCCTGTGTGTTTCCACCCTGAGCGGCGTAGATCTTGATCCCCTCGTATTCATTCGGCGTGAAGTAGGTGTCGATCACCCAATCATGCGTTGGCTCGGCGGTGCCGTACGTGCTGGCATTGGCCAGAAACGCCCCGCGCGTCACGTAGCCCGGATCGCTGAATACACCCGCTTCCACGAACAGTGTCTTGTCCACTACGGCCTGAAGCTCGCTCACGTCGCTCACCGAGAAACGCCCGATGGCGATGTCGGGATACCAGTCGCCGGCTCCATCCATGCAGGCGTACGGCAGGTCGGTGGCTGCATGCTTCGACCCTCCTCCCGCCCAATGTGGAACCGCGGGGGTGTCACCCACGATCAGGATGTAGTCCGGCGCATCACCCGTGCCCCACAGGCTCTGGATGTAGCTCTTGATCTGAGTGTTGCTCGTATCGGGAGCGACCGCGTAGGTCAGCACGTTGAAGCCGTGAGCGGTCCGGGCACTGATGAAGTCGGTCATCGGCGGCGTCCCGTCGAAGGCCTCAGCCACAATGACCAGGTAGTTGCCCGCCGCTCCCGCCTGCGAGGTAGCACACGAGGCCAACGCAATGGCGATCAGAACGCAGCCGAATGGTCGAACAGTGGTCATTGCGCAGCGCATCCTTCCATCCCTCCCCGTATCCGAGATAAACCAGATCGGTCGAATCAGAAGCGAAGTCCACGTTCAATGGTATCAAAGATCAGTGACACAATGAAGCACTTTGTCACATGCGGCTGCGTGTTGAGCAGGACCAAGCCTGTCCCCACGGCCTACTCCGCCCTCGTTGGTAGCAAAGGACTTACGCGTCCAGTCTGTGAAGCACGCCTTGCGGATCACGCCAAAACCGGAGGTGCTCTTTGACGACAGCAGCTATGCGGCGTCGCCTGTCGGTGGGTTCCTTAGAGTTTCTGGACACCACGGCATCGGGTGTTTTCAGTTGCCTGCTGCTACGCCAGAACACCCGCGATGCAGCCGGTGGTCCAGCAGGCCATTGCGCCGCCGAGCATGGCGCGCGGGCCAAGGCGGACCAGGTCGCCGCGGCGGTCCGGGGCCAGACCGCCGATGCCGCCAATCTGGATGCCGATCGAGCTGATGTTCGCAAACCCGCACAGACAATACGTCGCGAGCAGAATTGAGCGTTTCGACATCGCCTCGGACTGGACTATCTCGCTGAGCGAGCCGTAGGCGATCAGTTCGTTGGTCGCCATCGCCTTGCCGAGCAGGCCTCCGAATGTGCGGCAGTCGACGCCGTCCACGCCGATCAGCCAGGCGATCGGCGAGAAGATCAGGCCCAGTATGCCGGTCAGGTCGAGTTGTTCGAGGCCCATCCGCTCCACGAGCGGCGCCATGAAGGACAGGTCTCCAAGGGCGATCAGACCCTTATCGACGATCGCGATCAGCGCGATAAACGCGATCAGCATCGCCAGTACGTTGATCGCGAGCGTCATGCCTTGCGACGCGCCGTGAGTGATCGCGTCCACGAGGCTCTTGGTCTCGCGCGTCAGCGAGACTTTGGCGACCTCGGCCGTGCGGGGTGTTTCGCGTTCCGGGATCATCACCTTGGCCATCACGAACGCAGCCGGCGCGGACATCAGGCAGGCGGTGAGCAGGTGGCGCGCGATCGTCACCGCGCGCTCCGCGTCGCCGTCGGAGAGGATGCTGACGTAAACGGCCATCACGCCGGCGGCGACCGTCGCGAATCCGCCGGTCATCAGGGCCATCAGCTCGGACTGCGTCATTTTCGATATGTAGGGGCGCACGAGCAGTGGGGCCTCGGTTTGCCCGAAGAACACGTTGGCTGCTCCGGCCAGGCTCTCGGCGCCGCTGACGCCCATAGTACGTCTCATCGTCCAGGCCATGCCAGATACGACGCGCTGCAGCACGCCGTAGTGGTAGCCGATTGACGAGATCGTGGCGACGATGATGATCGTGGTCATGATCTTGATGCCGACTATGGCCATCCAGGCGACGTCCGGGTGGTCCCCCGCCAGCGGGCCGAAAACGAACTTCGCGCCCTCGTCCGCGCCGAACAGGATCGCCGTGACGATTCGGCCGATGCCGTCGAAGATCGCCCGGCCACTGTCAGTCCGCAGGACGACCCACGCCAGCGCCCATTGCAGTGCCAGCCCGCCCATGACCAGCTTCCACGGGAATCGCCGCCGGTCCGACGACAACAGCCAGGCCAGCCCCACCAGGACAATGATGCCCAAAAGTCCGCGTGCCAGCACCATCTTAGCGTTCCTCCGGGGGACTCGACAATGGCGTGAAGTGGGCCGCGCAGCGCGGCTCATATTCGTCGGCGCCGCCGACCATCACAGCGGAATCCACTTCGACCAGCCGTTGGGTGAACGGGGCCGGTTCGCCACAGACTCTGCACGGCGCCTGCAAGAGCACTTCCTCGTCCGCCATTTTGACTAGTTGCGGGATCGGGTCGAACGGCCGTCCCCACGCGTCGCTGGTTATCCCGGCCACCAGCACCGTCACGCCGCGCTCGATCAGTTGGCGCACGATCGGGATCAGTGACAGCCCGAAGAAATGTCCCTCTTCAATCGCGACGACATGCGCGCCTTCGCAAAGTGCGGTGATCGCTTCGGCGCTGCCCACGCGAACGGCCTCGAACCGATCGCGGCGGTGCGTGATGAGATGGTCCGCGTCATAGCGATCATCGATCGAATGCTTAAACGCTTTGACTGTGCGGCCCCGCGCCTGCTCACGGCGCAGTTCCGCGATCATGTGCTCGGTTTTTCCAGAGAACATTGAGCCGTGGACTATACGGAGAACGCCTTTTGTGTTCCTATCGCTCACAGCGGCGATTGTGCAGTCTTCGGCGTGCTTGGCAAGTGGCGGGAGGGGCGTCACCGATGATTCGTGGTCGCTTACCGTTGGTTGTCGGTCGCCCGGTCCCGGCCCGCGCAAAGATCGGTGGCTCAGCAACCCGCCAGTCAATCCGGCGTATGGGCCGCCTTGGTTCGTTGTGGTTGCGATGCCGACGCAAGTCAGCATAATCCTCGGGTGTGGACGGGGCACGGTCGCCTCGCGACATCCGACGCGTAGGCACAATCTGGAGAGTGACATGCGCAGCCTTCTTCCCAGGAATGTGGTTCTTGTACTTGGACTGGCAGCCTGCGCTGCGGCCAGCGGCTGCGTGACTGTTGCCGAGACGCTGCCGGGATTCGTGCGCAGCCGGCACTTTGACGAGCAGGTCAAGCTGTACAGCTTCGACCCGGATGTCTCGGTGCATATCAATGCTCCATCGGCCGCCGCCTATGACAGGTCCAAGCCAACGCAGGTCGTGCTGTACGCGCTGCCGAATGGGAACACGACGGCACAGACCATCGGTCGTCGGCGGGCTCCCGACATCGACTGGCACTTCTTCATTCAGCACATCGGCGCCCAGACCCGCCGCCTGCGTGAGGTCGTAAGCACAGAGAACATCGTGGTGGCGTATGTCGAGGCCGGTGGACGCAGTTGGCCAAGCTGGCGACACAAGCACGACGACAGCAGCCGACGGATCGCGGAGCTGGTCGATTCGATCCGATCGCACTTCACCGGCGACACCACGGTCACGCTGGTCGGCCACAGCGGGGGCGGCAGCATGATCTTCGGGTTCATCAACCACGCCGACG
>CAZUCH010000323.1:0-4361 GCA_964619045.1 uncultured Planctomycetales bacterium
GACATGACCAAGAGCACGATCAGGACCATCGCGTTGTTCCCCCTGAAGCGCCCGGGGTTCAGCCTGCTCTGCCTGCTCTGCATAGAGACGGTTGTGATCTGGATCGCCACGAGCGAGACAGTCTGGAGTAAGGCGTGGTTCGACCAGGATCCCGCAACCGGCACGACTATGGTGTGTCTCAGCATCGGGCGTGGCCAGGTCAGTGTGGTGTGGGCGGGAGCTCGCCCCGAACGACCGAGGGAGGGCGATGGCTGGATGATCCGCATTGACTGGCTAATCTGCGTCGGAACCGTCGGAAGCGGCGACAGTCAGCCATGCCACGTAGCGGGCGTCAACCTCTGGCTAATCGCCTTGTTGTTCGCCGCCTATCCACTATTCGCGTCCTACAGGCTCTACCGGAATCGCCGGGATGCGCCGTAAGTGCAGCAGTGATAATAAGATGCGACCCGCTGACAGGTGTTGTCAACGGGTCGCTGATGGAGCCGAAGAGACTCGAACTCTCGACTTCCTGCATGCCATGCAGGCGCTCTCCCAACTGAGCTACGGCCCCATATTCAATTGCACGGCAATGGTCAGGGGCGGACTTGAACCGCCGACTCACGGATTTTCAATCCGTTGCTCTACCAACTGAGCTACCTGACCGGCGGTTGCGCCGCCCCCAATACGCCGGGCCATCCACTTTATGGCCTTGCTCCTTTATCGTCAAGAGTCGCGGCCCGCCACAATTCGCTTCGCGGAGGCGCCTGTCCATGCTATGATTAAGGGGTGTCTTCAGACGCCGATTCGCTTTGCTGGGACGAATCGGCCTGATCGCCGCTACTAAGTCGTCCGAACGGGCAGCGCACGGCGCTACGCCGCGTCCGAGACGCCTGGTTGCTCCCCAGCCCGAATTCAAACGGAGAGGAAGCATGAGATTCCGTGCCTGTATCGCTGTTATCTTGGCTACTGTCGCTGTAACTGCCGTCGCCGAGCCGCTTACGCATGTCCGCATCTGGACTGCCGACGGGCCGCGCGTGGCGGCCGAACTGGAACACGCCGGGTTCGACATCCTATGGGGCAGCGTCACCGACGAGTCGGTGGAGCTGATCGTCTCGGCCCGTTCGCTCGACCGGCTGCGAGCGGACGGGTTCGACCCGGTAACGATCGCGGTCGGGCAGCCGTTCCGCGAGATTCAGGCCCAGCGCATCAAGGACGCCGGCGGCGACGACGTTCCGGCGGGCTATCCGGACTATGACGAAGTCCTGGCCGAGATGACGGCGGCCGCGGCGGCCTATCCGGATATCTGCCAGATGGTGAACCTCACCGAAACCTTCGCACAGCCGCCGACGTACGAGGGGCGGCACATGTACGCGGTGAAGATCTCCGACAACGTGACGCTGGACGAGGATGAGCCGGCCATGCTGGTCGTGGGCTGCCACCACGCGCGCGAAATCTCGACGCCCACGATCGCACTGCACGCCATCGAGCAGTTCACCACACGCTATGGAACCGATCCGCAAATCACGGCGGCGGTGGACGGCAACGAAATCTGGATCGCCCCAGTCTGGAACCCGGACGGCTACCAATACGTGTTCGACGTCGACAACATGTGGCGCAAGAACCGGCATGTCTTCGGCGGCGGGACGGGCGTGGATCAGAACCGCAACTACCCGTTCGGGTGGAACACCGACTGCTCGGGCGACACCGATCCCGGTTCAGACATCTACAAGGGACCGTCGGCCGGCTCGGAAAACGAGACGCGCACACTGATGTCTTTGAGCGAGCATCAGCGATTCGCGCGAGTGATCGACTATCACTCCTCCGGCCGCGAGGCGCTGTACGGCTACGCCAGCGGCTGCATGACGCATCCGTTCAACTCGTTCGTACAACAGGAAGCGATCGCGCTCTCCACGGCGTCCGGCTACGGCGGCGATACGCGCGCACCCAGTGCCGACGGCGAGCACTTCCAATGGCAACTCGCCGAGATGGGGGCAATGGCCAATCTGATCGAGACGCACACCAGCTTCCAGCCTTCCTACGCCAGTGCCCAAGCCGAAGCGGCCATGGTCTTCCCGGGGATCATGTGGATGCTCGAACGCCCCACGCCGTTGTGGGGGCACATCACCGACGGACTCACCGGCGAGCCCGTCGAGGCCGAGATCACGTTGGTCGGCCTGTCGTTCCCCAACGGCGAGCGGTTTGTTAGCGGCGGGGACTTCGGCCGCTATTATGCCTTCCTGCCGCCCGGCACATACGACCTGTTCGTCGAGGCCGAAGGGTATGACCCCGCAACAGTCTCCGACGTCGTCGTGACGGCCGGCGCGTCGTCCCAGATGGACATCGCGCTCTGCCCGCCCGCGCCGTTGCTGTCGCCCAGCGGCGGTGACACCCTGGCCGTGAACGTGCCGACCACCGTGACCTGGGACATAAGCTGCGCGACGCAGCATCAGATTCAGAGCACGTACAACTACGGCGATGTCGGCGAGATCGCGGACAGCTTCGAGCGCGCCACCGTCGGGCCGAACTACGAGACCGGCGGGGCCGCCCCCTGGCAGATCAGCTTCAGCTTCCCGCTGGTCGGCAGCCGATCGGTACGCTCGGGTGACGTGTCGTCGAACGAAACATCGTGGATGACGCGAACCGTGGCCGGCGGCGAAGTGAGCTTCTGGTACTACGTGAATAGCGAAGAAAACGGCGACTACTTCAACTTCTACGTCAACGGCACGCGCGAAGTCCACGCCTCCGGCGCGACGGGCTGGCAGGGCTTCTCGACCTTGCTGCCGGGGGAACGTACGAGCTCAAGTGGGAATACGCGAAGAACGCCACGATCTCGTTCGGGTATGACGCGGTGTGGGTTGATTATCTGGAGATCACCGCCGACCAGACGGTGTGGACGGACGTTGTCGCCCTGACCGACCCCGGCGCCACATCGGTTCCATGGACGCCAACCACTGAGAGCGAACAGTGCAAGGTGCGTATCCGGGGGTACTACGAAGCGGGCTACTACGGCGCCTGGGGCGAGACCGACGACGTATTCACGGTCGCCGAAGGCCCGGCCGGTTGCCCGGGCGACGCCGACTGCAACGGCACGGTCGACTTCGATGACATCGACTACTTCGTCGCGGGTCTCAGTGGCGAGCAAGCCTGGATCGACCTGCACGTGGTGATGAACGGGACGCCGCCGACCTGCCAGTTCGGCAACTGTGACGCCAACAGCGACGGATCGGTCGACTTCGACGATATCGACGCGTTCGTGGCCCTGATCGGCAGCGATTGCCAGTAACGAGCCGCGGCGAGACGTTCAGCGCCTCGGGCATCGACGATGCCGCAAGCTACGCGACGAGCCCCGCGCCGGTGACGCGGGGCTCGTCGTATGTCCGCCCGCCCAGCGCGGTGTGCAGCTCAGAAACACAAGTGAATGCAAACGCCATCCGCACGATGGATAACGCGGACCACCGTGCACTCGTCCTGGAATACGGTGCCCATTTGCGTGATACGGACGCGGATGCGCTGCCCCCCGAGCAGGTCGATCGGCAGTTCGGAAACCAGTTGCAGGCCGCCATAGCCGATGTCAACGCACTCCGCCGGGTGCTCGGCCGAACCTGTGATGATCGTGGCTGGCATCCGACGTTGTGAGTAGCGACGATAGCGCCGGCGTTCGGTGCCCTCAGTCGGACGATCGGACGCCTCCTCAACATCGGGCCACACGAGCTGACGGAAGGGTAACGGCTTTGTGCCGGGCGTTCCGGAATCTGGCATAGCGATGCTCCCATGCAAATGCGTCTGGCGCGGATTCACTCATGGTTACATCGGGCTTTCGCGGCCATTCGATGACCAAAGTGGCGTCGACCGCCACGTGGCGAGAGAGAATGAAGCCCTCCGGCCCAAGTGGCACGCACATATACCAGACGATACGGCCGATAATCCATAACTCTCGGACAGATCCAGAGCATCTGCCTCGGCGGGTCGACGGGGACCGCCGCGGGCGGCTACGATAGCGCTGATGAGCCCCGCGAGGTGTGAGCGAACATGAGCCGGACACGCAAGATGTTGATCACTGCCGGCCCGACGCACGAGGCCATCGACGCCGTGCGCTACATCGCCAACCGTTCGAGCGGACGGCTCGGCTTGTGCCTGGCGGAAGCGGCCAGAGCGGCGGGCTGGGACACCACGCTCCTGCTGGGGCCCGCCAACCAGACGCCGCCGGCCGGAGTTCGCACGCTGCTGTTCGAATCCACGGCCGACTTGGCGACCCTGTTGGATGAGCACTTTCCGGATTGTGACACGCTAATCATGGCGGCGGCGGTGGCGGACTACCGGCCGGCGCGCGTCAGTGACCGTAAACTGCCGCGGTCCGAAGCGAAGCTCGTGCTCGAACTGGA
>CAZUCH010000324.1:0-4346 GCA_964619045.1 uncultured Planctomycetales bacterium
CGTCAATCGGCAATCATCAGTCGTCGGGGCCCGCTCGCTTACGCTCGGGGCTCTGATTGGCGGCTACAGGTCGCGAAGCACTTCCGCCATGGACGTTCGCAGAGCGCTGCAAATGCGGGCCAGGCTCCAGGTGGATGTCGCGCTCTTGCCCAGCTCGATCTGTGAGAGCTGAGATGCGGTCAGTCCGCAACGGTCAGCGATCTCCGCCAACGTGCTGTCGGCATGCGACCGCAACGCGCGAATCCGGGCTCCCAGCCGCCGATTGAACTCACCCTCGTCACGTACGGCGATGCCGGCGGCGGCCAGTTGCTTGTCGAACGCCGCACGGAGCGCCTCCTGCTGGATCGGCTTGTGCAACAGGTCGCGGGCGCCGGCGCGCAGGGCGGCGACAACCTGGTCGGCATCCGGGAAGGCGCTCATGGCAATGAGCCGCATGCGGGGGGCCGTCGCGTGCAGGGCGGCGAGCACTTCGGTACCGTCGGCGTCGGCCAGTCGCAGGTCGATGAGGCCGACTTGGCAGGGCGCGCCGGCGATGTGCGCGAGTCCGGCCGCCGACTCGGTGAAAGTCACGACGTCGCAGGCCCAGTCGCGCAGCCAAGCTCCGACCTTGCGGCATACGGCGCTATCATCATCTATGACCAGGACTCTGACTGGGATCGTGCGCATCATGGTCACGCATTGTCGCGAAATGTCGGACAAAGTCCACGCAGTCGCCCACCGGGTGTCTGAGGCTGTGGAAATGTGTCGGAGCCTGTGAAAACGGCCGATTTGCGCTGGACAATCGTCGTGGGCGCGTTCACATTGCCCCTTGTAAGCCCCGGCGCGACGTCCCGGATTGGGCGTGTCAGGCTTGCCAAGGCAGGACGAGCGGCTATGAATGCCGCGGGAGACTTGGTGACATGAGAATATCCAGAACTTGGATGGTGGTGGTGTCGTTGGGCTTGCTGGCCGCGACGGCCGGTGCCCAGAGCTACGATCGCTACGACGACGAGGACAAACCCCGATCAAAGCGTCACAAGGAGCCGGCCCCGACGCTCTTCTTCACTCCGGAGATCATCGACGCCGTGATCAATCGCATCACGGACGAGATGAGCGGCGTTTACTCGTTCGACGAGGATCAGCTCTGGGAGACGCGCGACGTGATCAAGGAGCAGTTCCCGGAGTGGATCCAGGAGCGCCGCGACGATCTCATCCAGCTTGCCAACGACTACATACTGTTCACGGCGGGCGACGAGCCACCGACGGCCGAGCAGGTTGCCGAATGGTCGTCGCGCGCCATGCCGCTGGTCGGCGAGTTCCGGGGCATGGTCAACACCACCACGGAACACATGCGTGATTACATGACCGACGAGCAACAGGTTCTGCTCGATGGCCAGAAGGCCATGTTCGAGGTGGGCCTGAACCACATGGACCAGAGGATGCAGGTGTGGGCCGACGGCGGCTACGACTGGGAAACCGAATGGCCCCGGAGCGATACGTTCCGCGAGCAAGAGATCGCGCGCCGGACGGAACTGAACGAAGAGGCTCGCAGGGCCGAGAGAGAGGCCATGGGACTGCCCCCGGAAGGAGATATTGTCTTGGCCGGCGACGAGACGAGCGGCGAGCGTCCCTCGACCACGAAAGCGCCGCTTTCCAAGAAACCGCCCAAAGACGAGTGGTCGACATACGTCGAGGACTTCATCAAGCGCTATCAGCTCGATGAAGGGCAACAGAACACGGCGTGGAAGATACACCGCAACCTGGTCGAGTCGCGTGATCGCTACCTGCGCAAGCGACTGCCCGACATCAAGAAGACCGAGGAACTGCTCGACATCGCCAAGACCGATGGAGAGCGCGACGCCGCGCGAGGCAAGTACGAGTCGCTCAACAAACCCATCCAACGGTACTTCGAGGATCTCAAGGACAAGCTCAACAGGCTGCCCACTCGCAAGCAGCGCAAGGAAGCCGGCGCCCGCGGCCAGGAAGCCAATCCGGATGAGACCAGCGGGGCGCTCAAGGAGCAGATGGACGCCCGAGCCAAGGCCGAGCAGGAGTCGCGCGAGAAGGAGTAGCACGCCATCCCCGAGCCCACAGCGCGTAGCGGCCGACCTCCGAGTTGGCCGTCTGCGTGTGGACGCCCCCGGTCAGAACCCCGAGCGTAAGCGAGTGGGTCGGCGACGGCCGACCACTACTCGAAGTTGATCGTCTCGCGCTCGATCACCAGCGGGCGTTTTCGAACCTGGAAGTGTACGGCTCCCAGGTACTCCCCCAGCACGCCGAAGAAGAATAGTTGCACGCCCGAGAAGAAGAACAGGGCCACGATCAGCGTGGGAATCCCCGGCGGGGCCAACTGGCGATAGTAGATCAGGTTCACCAGCAGGCTGCCGACCGCGAACAGCAGACTGCAAGCCGCCAGGGCCAGCCCGAAGAAGAGGCATAGCCGCAGGGGTATCTGCGACGTCGAAATCAAGCCGTTAAGACCCTGATCGACGAGGTGGTAGAGACGGTTCTTAGAAAGTCCCCGCTCACGACGCCGCCAGGTGTATGGAACGCCGACGGCCCGGAAGCCGCAATTGGCGATCAGGCCGCGGATATAGGGGTAGTAGTCCTCGCACTGACAGAGGGCGTTGAGCACCACGCGGTCAATGAGCTGATACTCACCCACGTTGGGCGGGACATCGATATTGGCCATGTTGCTGACCATGCGATAGTACAGCCGCCGAACGTTGCGCATGAGGATATTCTCCTCGCGCTGCTCGCGAATCCCGTAGACGACCTCGTGCCCCTCCTCCCAGCGGCGTACGAATTCGGGGATCAGCTCGGGCGGATCCTGAAGGTCGGCGGCCAGCATGACCACGACGGCGTCGCCGGTGGCCTTGGTCAGGGCGTTGAAGGTCGAGCGAAACGGGCCGAAGTTCCGGGCATTGACGATCACTTTCACCCGGCGATCGTCGGCGGCGATGCGGCGTAGTATCTCGACCGTCTCGTCCGTCGAGGCATTGTCGCAGAAGATGTGCTCGAAGTCGTAGTCCGGCAACTCGCGCGCGAAGAGATCGCGGATCGTCTCGTAACAGATGCCCACGTTGTCGTGCTCGTTGAAGCAGGGCGTCACGATGCTGATGATCTTCTTGGCGGCAGTCATGACGACACCGCTCTTGCCCACTGGCACTCGGCCGCGAGCAGCCGGCACACCGATGTGCGGATATCGTCGACGCTGGGGCGCAGCGTCGTTTGCGATCCGACCACGTGGCTAACCTGATCCGCCGCCCCGATCTTCAGCAAACGTGGACGGGGACCGTGGGAAGTCGCCAGTACGTCGGCGACAGCCGAGCCGAGCCCGCCAACCACGCTGTGTTCCTCGATGGTCACAATGGCGCTGGTTTCACGAGCGGCGTGCAGAACAGCACTTTCGTCGAGTGGCTTAAGCGTGTGCATGCTGACGACCGCGGCGCTGATTTCGTCGTCGGCCGCGAGCTGCTCGGCGGCCGTCAGTGTGTCCTTGAGCATGCTCCCGGTCGCGATCAGCGTTACGTCGGTGCCCGCGCGTACGGTGATGCCTCGGCCGATCGCGAAGGGTGGGTCGTGGGGATGCACGCGGGGCTCGCCGGTCTTGCCGAGCCGGACGTAGCACGGGCCGTCATGGGCAGCCACGGCCTCGGCCGTCAGCCGCGCCTCGGCGGGGTCGCCGGGGGCCATGACGGTCATTCCGGGCAGGGAGCGCATGATGGCGAGGTCTTCGAGCCCGTGGTGCGTATAACCCTGCGCCCCGTAGGCATACCCGCCGCCGACAGCGATGATCTTGACGTTGCCGTTGTGGTAGCAGACGTCGTTGCGAATCTGCTCCAGGCAGCGCAGCGTGGGGAAATTGGCGATCGAGTAGGTGAATACGATCTTGCCGGAGCGTGCCAGGCCGGCGGCGATGCCAGTCATGTTCTGCTCGGCGACGCCCACATTGACATAGCGGCTCGGAAAGGCCTCGCGAAACGGCTCCAGCACGGAGAATCCCAGGTCGCCGGTGAGCAGCCAGATGCGCTCGTCGCCGCCGGCCAGCCGGCACAGTGTCTCGATGAAGGTCAGTCGCACGGCTCGCCCTCCACTGCGGCTAGCGCCGCGGCCAACTGCTCGTCGTCGGGCGACTTGTAGTGCCACTCCAGGCGGTTCTCCATGAAGCCGACGCCGTGACCTTTGACGGTATGGGCGATGAGAATGGACGGCCGCCCGGAATCGAACGGAACCGCCGACAACGTCTCGTGCAGTTGCTTGTGATCGTGGCCGTCGATCTCGCGCACCGACCAGCCGAACGAACGCCACTTGTCGGCCAGCGGCTCGAGATTCAGCACTTCCGCGACCGAGCCGAAGCTCTGCAT
>CAZUCH010000325.1:0-2229 GCA_964619045.1 uncultured Planctomycetales bacterium
CACAATGCCGTCCGCAGCCGAGCGGTCGGCACGGACGCGGGCTTGTAGCTCAGGCGTTTCAGAGCCGCCTGTTCACTTTCGCCAATCAGTTCGGCGAGCAGTTCGAGGGCTTGCAGGCGCCGGATGTCGGAGTTGCCGGCCAAGGCGCTGAACAAGGCCGCCATAGCCTCGCGTTCGGTCGCGGTGGGCACGCGGTTGAAGTACACGGGTCGCAGCATCTGTCCGCCGAGCGCTGGGTGCCATTCGCCGTCGGCACCGGCCTGTGCGTCGAGCATGGCCCGAATGATGATCCGCTGCAATTGCTGCGGCGTGCGGCGTGCAGCCCGGCGCAGGGGGCCGATGTCCAGCGTGTGGCGCGTCTTGACCGTCTCGCCGGGCGTCAGAACGCGGGCATTGCCGACGCTGACGGTGGTTAGGGCGGGGTAGGCCGACTTCCGGTCGCCCTCGATCTCGAACGACAACACGAAGACCGGGTTGACCATGGCGTCCGGGCCGAGGGTGATCGGGAACGGTCCGCGATTAGTCAGCGAGAATGTTGCCCACCAGGGTTCGCCGGGGGCCGGGCTGCGGTCGTCCAGGGAGATCGTCGCCTCGAGGTATTTCTCGGGGCGCTGGTAGAAGTCGAGCACGCCGGCGTCAAACTCGGCCACGATCGTCGCCATTGCAGAACGCCGCTCGTTGGCTGGTTGCGAGGCTGGGGCTGGCAGGTCCAACGTAGCGAGATAGTCATGTCGAGGGCCGGACGTCGGCTGCGTATCCAGGCTCGCGATTACCTGGCATGCGCCCGGCCGGTCGCCGGCGGCCAGCAGCAACTCGGCCAGCTTGCCGGCGGCGAAGGCATCGTGTGGGGCGAGCGGCTCCAGAGTTCGGCGGGCATCCTCGGGTTGGAGATTGGCGGCCTGCGCCCAGCCGAGGACGCGGAGAACGAACGGGTTGGTCGGGGCTCTTTCGGCGGCCGCCGTGGCGAGCATCAGCGCTCGTTGAGGCTGCGGATCGAGCGTGCAATGCAGCCACGCCGCCTGGGCCACTTCGTTGATCGGCCATTCCGCCGGATCACGTAGCGGCGCGAAGCGCTCACGGAGTTGCTCGAGAATGCGGTCCGCCTCGCTGGCGCGGTCACTGCTCGCGAGCAGGTAGTGCAGGTACATGCCGGCTTCGGCCGCCGCGCCGGGGTCGTTGGCGATCGCCCGGCGTGTGAGCGTAATCGCGTCTTCGACCTTCCCCTGTGCCAGGCGATGGCCGGCCAGGTCGAGTAGGAAACCGCCCGCGGGTGTGCCGTGCTCGTCGATGCGTTCGTGCACGGCGCGGGCGTATTCGTAGAAGACGTCGGCCTGTTCGACGAGGCCCTGCTCGTCGAGCAGAGTCGCCACCTGCCAAGCGACCTCGATTGAGAAGGGGCTGGCCGCGACCACGCGCAGCAATGCCTGTAGCCGCTCGGCGGCGGGAGCGTCCGGCTCGATGGTCGCCAATGCCAAGCGGGCGGCTTCGATGTTGGCCGGCTCGAGCTTGAGCGCGGACTCAAGCTGGCGCTGAGCCTCGGTTGGGTCCAGGCGCTGCAAGGCCAGACGGGCCAGTTGCACATGCACCTGCGACTGTTGCGGCGGGGGCCGCCGGGTGGCGGCGACGGCTTGCAGCCACTGGTCGCGTTGCTCGATGGTCTGTTGGCTGCCCGTGCCCGTCTCGAGCCAGAGGGCAAAGGCGCCCTCATGCAGCGGGTCGGCTTTGAGCAGGCCGGGTAGCAGGCGCGCGGCGGCCGCCCGGTCGTTGTCGAGGATCGCCAGCTCGTAGAGCAGCCTGTGGGCTTCGGCCTGTTGTGGGTCGAGGCGGATTGCGGCCTTCAGCAAAGCGCGGATGTAGGCCGCGTCGGCGGCGTCTTGCGTGCCGCGCTGATCGAGTCCGTGATCGCGCGCCAAGTCGATCAGGAGCTTGGGCGTGGTCAGCGGGAGATTGCGACCGGCTCCCAGTACGGGGGAGAGTGTGCATGCAATCGTGCAACCAGCGAGCAGCCGGGCCAGCAGTCCTCTGGGCATCGTAACCTCCTGCAAGATGACCATCGTGCTCGGTATCATAACCCCCAGGGCATGGATTGCAGGCCCCCGTGCTCCGTTTCATGAATACGTTAGCTATGGCGGATTGCGAAGAGCCGCGAGACTTGCGAGGCGCAGTGCGTGCGAGGATCAATCGCTGGCGGGTTCGATCGTGGCGCTCATCGAACCCGCGCAGCCCGCG
>CAZUCH010000325.1:2329-4331 GCA_964619045.1 uncultured Planctomycetales bacterium
GGATCAATCGCTGGCGGGTTCGATCGTGGCGCTCATCGAACCCGCGCAGCCCGCGATCCGCCAATCGGGACCGTAAGCGTGGATTTGCTGCTGCTTGAACTCGGCCCGTTCGAAGACGGTTGTGTCGACGATCACCCGGCCGGCCGAGTCCACCTCACATGCCATCTTGTAGGCCAGCTCTGGAGAGTGGCGAAAGAGCTTGCAGATCATCTCGATGACGTACTCGTAGGTGTGGTAGTCGTCGTCGATCAGTATGACGTGCCACAGAGGGGTCATCCGGGGGCGGATGGCGGCCTCCTGGATTTCCGTGCCGGCTTGTTGTTGCTCGTCTCTCATAGCCGTGAAACCGGTCGAGTCCTGGCGGCGGTTCTTCGGAGTTCCGCGCGCCGATGTGTGTCCAGGCGTAAGGATAGCACAGGACTGGCCCGCGATACACGTAAAAAGTTCGATGCCGGTCGGCGGGGCCGCTCGCGGGAGGGGGCGGGTCTGTGTTACACTACTGGATTGGAATGCTCGGTTCGGCGTTTGCCAGGCGGTTCGGGCCGGCGACGGCGGGCCAAAACACGATTGAGACGCGAGCGGTCGGGAACGCCGATGCCGACGACCGTCGCCAGGAGCAGGCTATGCCCAGCAGTCAGACATCCGACGGCGCCGAGAGCCCTTTTAGTCCTATCGAGGAGATTCTCGAAGAACTGCGGCAGGGTAAGATCGTCATTCTGGTGGATGACGAGGATCGCGAGAACGAAGGCGACCTGATTTGTCCGGCCCAGGCCATTACGCCGGAGATCGTCAACTTCATGCTGACTTATGGGCGTGGGACGTTGTGTGTGGCGCTGTCGCAGGCCCGGTGCAACCGCTTGCATCTGACGCCGCAGGTAACCAACAATACGACGCGTTAGGGGACCAATTTCACGAATACGGTCGACGCGGGTCCGCAGCTTGGCACGACCACGGGCGTCTCGACGTTCGACCGCTCGACGACGATCAGGCATCTGGTGGCCGAAGAGGCCTTGCCGGAGGATTTCGTTCGTCCGGGACACGTTAACCCGCTGGCGGCCCGCGAAGGCGGAGTGCTGGTCCGTGAGGGGCAGACCGAGGGTTCGGTGGACCTTTGCCGGCTGGCTGGTCTGTTGCCGGGGTCGGCGCTGATCGAGATTCTCAACGAAGATGGCACTATGGCCCGATTGCCGCAGTTGATCGAGTTCCAGCGCAAACACGGTCTGAAGATGTGTACCAACGCGGCGCTGATCGAGTACCGGATGCGTCGTGAGCGACTGGTTGAGCGGGTCGAGAGCATCCCGCTGAGGAACGAGTTCGGCGAGTGGTTGATGGTCGCTTATCGAGCCCATTCCGAGCCGGGCGCGCACGTTGCGCTGTGCTACGGCGGGATCGGCGAGCTGGATTCGGCCGGGTCCGTTCGCATGTTTGATGAGCCGGCTTTGGTGCGGGTCCACTCGGAGTGCCTGACCGGGGATGTTTTTGGATCGCAGCGCTGCGAATGTGGCCAGCAGCTTGATGCGGCGATGGAGATGATCACCGGTGAGGGGCGTGGGGCGATCGTCTACCTGCGTCAGGAGGGCCGGGGCATTGGCCTGGAGAACAAGCTACACGCCTATCGGCTTCAGGACGAGGGGCACGACACGGTTCAGGCCAACCAGGTGCTGGGTTTTCAGGCCGATCGGAGGGATTACGGAATCGGAGCCCAGATTCTGCGTGACATTGGGTTGCAGAAGGTGCGTATCTTGACCAACAACCCCAAGAAAGTCAGTCGGCTGGAGGTGTACGGCCTGGAAGTAGTCGAGCAGTTGCCGCTGGAGATTGAGCCCACCGAGGGTAACCTGCGTTACCTACAGGCCAAGAAGCGGAAGATGGGCCACAAGCTGCGGGGAGTCTGACGATTGACGATTGGGGATTGACGATTGAGATCAAGCCCATCAGCCCACAACCGGGGAGCATCGGCGTCTCGCCGGTGATTGGCGATTGAGGGCGTGGGGCGGGCGTC
>CAZUCH010000326.1:0-969 GCA_964619045.1 uncultured Planctomycetales bacterium
CGGCCTGGAAGTGGCGATCCCCGCCGCCTGTCTCCACGGCTGGAATCCCACCGAGCATCCCCGGATCGGCGTATTCCACAAGGTCAGTGATTCCCAGCTCGGCAGCCAGCACCTGACGGTTAGCGACGAACTAGGCTGGAACTCGGACCCCAGCACCTGGGCCACCGGCGTGCTCGTGAAGTGAAGAACGGCGCGAGCCCGCGACCCGCAGTCCTCACCAAGTTTGACGTAATCCCCCCCGCCGCTTCTACTGCCAAGCGTGATGAAGCGAACCTGGTATCTAGCTGGGGTGGCGACGCTTGCCGCGGTGCTCGCGACCACGGGGTTCGTACTCTTCAGTTGCCACACCGGCGCCGCGCCCAGCCCGACGCCAACGCCAACACGAGCGGCCAAGCCACACACGCCGCCCAGCGTGATGCCTGATACCGTGCGCGGAATCTGGATAGCACGGTTCCATTATCACTACCCCGATGATATCCGCACTATCATCAAGAACTGCGCCGCGGTCGGGTGCAACACGGTCTACTGGCAAGTGCGCGGCGAGGGGACGGTCGCCTACCCCTCCAAGATCGAACCATGGAGCCGCGAGTACGACTTCCGCGACCCTGGATTCGACCCCCTGGCCATCGCGGTGGCCGAAGCTCATCGCCACGGGCTGCGAATCGAGGCCTACGTCAACGTCATGCCCGGCTGGAAGGGCCAGCAGCCGCCCCCGCCGGGCCGGCAGCTCTACCACACGCATCCGGATTGGTTCATGCACGACCAGCGCGGCCGTCGCCAACCACTGGGCGACTTCTACGTGATCCTCAATCCGTGCCTGCCGGAGGTTCGCAACCACATAACGGATATCATTAGCGAGATCGTCACAAACTACGACGTGGACGGCATCCACCTGGACTACGTGCGCTACGCCTGGGACGACGAGGAAGACGCCAAGCAGGACTACCCACGTGACCCGCGAACAATGAC
>CAZUCH010000326.1:979-4328 GCA_964619045.1 uncultured Planctomycetales bacterium
GATCCGGCCGCTTGGGACCGCTGGCGCGCGGATCAACTCACGCAACTGGTCGCCGAAATCCGCGCGACCATCAACCGGCGCCGACCTGGCGCCACGCTCACGGCGGCCGTCTGGCGTGACGCCGGACGGGGCTATCGTGACTACCTGCAAGACAGCGTGGGCTGGCTCAAGCGCGGGCTGATCGACGCCGCCATGCCGATGGCCTACACGAAAGAAACCGGGTTGTTCACACGCGAGATTGACTCCTATCGCCAATTGGTCGGCGGCGGCCGAGTTGTGCCGGGCGTGGGTCTGTACCTGCACGATCAGCCCCGGCAAACGAGGGAGCAACTGCAAAACTGCCTGGGGTGGACCGGAGAATTCGCACTCTTCTCGTACGACTCGCTCTTCCCAACGGCCGGCGATCGACTGGCCGCACCCCAAACACGCGCCGCGAACCAGCGTCTACGCCACCAGCGGCGAGCAGTCATCCAAGCCTGCACACCGCGATAACGCCCGCCTCCGATTCAGGCACCCGATTATTTGACAGCCCCACCCTCCGACACGGCAGATTGTGCGCACCTTGCCCTCCTCGTAGGGGCTTTGTCTTCAGCACTTGGGCCACAGCAGCCGATCAAGACGATCAAGACGATCATAAGGCTTACACAACCCCAAACTGCCGAGAGACCCCCTCGCAAGGAGCGCACTCATGCCCATTGGCACCGCCGGCCAACATCGAAGCCGCACGCAACGAACCAAGTCCGAGAGCAGCATGCTCCCGACCGGCGGCCCCACTCCCGAGCAGATTCGCCAGCGCGCCTATCAAATATACGTCTCACGCGGCGCGACGCATGGCAACGCGGCATGGGATTGGCAACAGGCGGAGCTGGAGTTAAAGGCCCGAATCGCCTTGTTGGGACGCCCCTGAGACCGCGATTCAGTGGATGGACGAGTTCGGCATTCCGCGCTCGGACCAGAGCGCCAGCCATGCGCAAGTATCGGTCTTCACCGTCGCTTAGAGCAGCACATCAGGCCACGCGAAATCCGAGAACACCCCGCCGGTGTGAATGAAGACCACCGGCCGCTTGAACCCCAATCGCCGCTCCCTGATCCTCTCCAACAGCCCGCAAAACACCTTACCGGTATACACCGGGTCCAGCACGATCGCTTCGGTGCGCGCCAGCAGCCGGACGGCATCCAGCGCGGCATCATACGGAACGCCGTAGCCCTCACCAACATACCCATCAATAAAACGCACGGCGGCCGGATCATAATCGATGGGCAGATCGTAGCGCTTGATCGTGGACCGACACAACTCTGCAACCGCTTTAGTGTGGAAACCGACGTCGTCACTGACCGGAACCGCCCACAGGCTCCACTGATCCAGCCCGTGGAGCAGCTTACCCAGCACAACCCCGGCGCAAGTGCCGGCCGAGGAAATGCCCAGAACGATGTCGCATTCGTCGATCCCCACAGCCCCGAGCTGATCCGCCAGCTCAGCCGTCGCCCGGATGTAGCCCCAACAGCCCAGCGGCTCGGAGGCCCCGGCCGGCGTCCAGCGCGGCTTCCCGCCCCGCGCTCGAATATCACTCAACACTTCATCGACAATCCGCTCGCGCCCCGCGGCAAACTCCTCGCGCGAGTACGAGCGCGTCTCGGCGCCGAAAAGCAGGTCCAGCAAATGGTTGCCCTGAGCCGCACCCGGCGGCGGTGGCGGACGAAACAGCAGCACCGCCTTCAGCCCCAGCTTGGCGCACACGGCCGCCGTCGCGCGGCAGTGGTTTGACTGGCACGTGCCCTCCGTGACCAACGTGTCGCAGCCCTCCGCCAACGCCTCGGCGGCGATGTATTCCAGCTTGCGCACCTTGTTGCCCGAGAGTTCCAGCCCGGTCAGATCGTCACGCTTGATCCAAAGGTCAGCGCCCCCCAGTTCCCGCGCGAGGCGCTCCAGCTTGACCAGCGGCGTCGGCAAAGCCGCCAGCCGCAGGCGGTCGGGTTGTTTCATCCCTGCTGCCATCCTTTACTATACGAACCAACCGTAGTGTACCGTCAATCTCGCCCGCGAGACGCCGGTGCCACAAATGCCATGACTGCAAGGAACCGCTCACCGCCCGATGATGTAGGCTCGGGCGCCGAGCGGGTAGTGCGGCACCCCGTGGCCAGAAACTGCGGCACCTGATCGGGGCGACTGTCCGCAACTGTCAGCTATCCCGTTTATCTACTCCGTCAGATACTCCCACACCGCCAGCCAGTAGGCGGCATCCTGGGCGTTCCGTTGGCGCTCGGCAACCTCGGCGATTATGTCGCACAGAGCGTCATAACGCTGAGGCGCGATGTGACTGGCCAGCTCCGCGGCTAGCTCCGACGCTGAGAGTCGGCCGCCGCCGTCGCGGCCCTCGCATTCGCCACACTCTTCATCACAGCAGCCCTCGGTGATCCGGTCGACGAACGGATCGACGTCGTCGTAGTCCACGTAGCCGTCACAATCGAGATCACCGTGAAACCTGCTCGACTTCCCCAGGCCTGGATATGCGGCGTCAAAATTCTCTTCGCCGGTGAGAGCTACCACGAAGGGATCGACGTCGTCGAAGTCGACTGACTCGTCATTATTGCAATCTGCCCTACATTTCGTCACCAAATAGATGTGGGCGTCTGGATCGTTACCCGTGTACGGATCGTCGTTTCCGACCTTGATCTCGGCTCCCGACTCCCACTCGTCCGCCAGTTGGTAGCTGACCTGCCCCCGTTTTATGTACCAGCTGTTATGAGAGTCCGGTCGTTGGTTTCCGCTTCCCCTTTCTGTCCGGAGGGGAAGAAGCCGGGGTTCAGGGGCAGAGCCCCTGGTGGGGTTTGGGGCGGAGCCCCAAGGGTCGCGTTAGCGGCGGAGCGGCCGCAGGTTGCCGCGAAGGCCGCAGGCGTCTGATAGGCCAACGCCGAGTGCGGCCGATGGTGGTTGTACTCGTTGTGCCAAGCGGCCGCCAGCACCTGCGCCTCACGCAGATCGGCAAAGAGCTCCCGATCCAAGAACTCGTCGCGCAAGCGGCTGAAGAAGCTCTCGGCGAATCCGTTTTCCCAGGGGCTGGCGGGGGCAATGTACAACGTGCCGACGCCGGCCGTCTCCAGGTAACGCCGGATCGCGTCGGCGATGAACTCCGGCCCGTTGTCACTGCGAATGTGCTTCGGCACGCCGCGGATCAGGAACACGTGAGCCAAGATGTCGATCACATTCACGGCCGTCATGGAGCGCTCGATTTCCAACGCCAGGCTTTCGCGTGTGTACTCGTCGGTCAGGGCAAAGCACTTCAACGAGCGGCCTTGCTCGTCGCGATCATGGATGAAGTCCCAACACCACACGTGGTCCTTGTGTTGG
>CAZUCH010000327.1:0-4310 GCA_964619045.1 uncultured Planctomycetales bacterium
CCAGGGCCGCGTGAACTCGAGCTGCATCAACGCCTGAGAACTCAGGCTCGTCAACTGCCGGCTGCGGTGCTGCCGGCTCGTCGGACAGCGTAGCCCACTCACGCAACCCGCGCAGTTCCGATCTGGCAGCGTTCCGGGCAATGCGATAGAGCCAGACGGTCAGGGCTTCGGCGTCACGCAGACCGCCAATATGACGGTACACATTCAGCCAAACATCCTGGAGCACATCGTCGGCCGCATCGGCGTCGGCGAGCAACCGCCGAACGTAGTACAGCAGCCGCCGGTGATAGCGTTCGACCAATTCACCGAAGGCCAGGTCATCGCCCGCTTGGCAGCGCAGCACCAGCACGCGTTCGTAGAGCCGATCGATGGCCGTCGTCATGCGTCTCCTTGTTCGCCGACAACGGTAAGGATGCGCTCTGGGCCGAAAAGTTCAACCAAGTCCGGCAGAGAAAAGGCAGAGGGAGAGAAAAGGTGGGAGAGAAAAGGTGTCAGGATGATTTTCTTGGCGTCGCCAGCGACGCTGTTAATGGCACCATGGGATGAACGCCCGCATCGCAAGTCGCCTGGGCTTGGACATCATGCTTCGCAATCGCAATCGCCCATGCAAGGGCACTCAAAAATCATCCTGACACCTTTTCTCTGTCTGTCAAAAATCATCCTGACACCTTTTCTCTGTCCTCCCTCTTCTTGGCGTCTTGGCGCCTCTGCGTCTTGGCGGTTAGGGGAAGACCAGGGATGCTGGTTCAGCCGGAGGCGGAGCCGCGCGGCGGGGGCTTCAGTGCTCGCTTGAGGATCTTGCCGGTCGGGCTGCGAGGGAAATCGTCGGCGATGTGAATCTGACGCGGTATCTTGTAAGCCGCCAGCCGACTGCGGCAGAAATCACGCAAGTCCCGCTCGGTGGCTGCCGCGACCTGATCCGACAACACCACAAAGGCCACGGGGACTTCGCCTCGAATATCGTCGCGCAAGCCGACCACCGCGGCCTCGACCACGGCGGGGTGCTCGACAAGGACACTCTCGATCTCGAACGGAAAGACGTTCTCGCCGCCGACGATCATCATTTCCTTGGCCCGGCCGGTGATATGGACGAACCCATCGGCGTCAACACGGCCGACATCGCCCGTCCACAGAGCGCCGTCGCGGATCGTGTCGGCGGTCCGCTGGGGCTTGTTGAGGTAGCCCTGCATGACACAGTGCCCGCGAATGACGAGTTCGCCCTCATCATCGATCGGCAGGGGCCGACCCTCGGCGTCCACGGCTTCCACGACGATCCCCGGCAGCGAGCGCCCCACGGAACCGGCGCAATATGCATGGCGCGTGTTCAGGCTGACGACCGGCGAGGCCTCAGTCATGCCGTAGCCTTCGTGGATGCGCACGCCATAGCGTTGCTCGAACGCTTCAGCGACACGAGGCGGAAGCGGCTCGCCGCCGCTGACGGCCAGGAAGATCGATGCGAACTGCTCGCGGGTGGCGTTCTTCATCATCGCCAGCACGCCAAACATGCTGGCGATGGTGATGAAGATCGAGACTTGCTTCTCGGCGATGAGGTTGACGACCGCAACCGGGCTGAAACGCGGCAAGTAATGCACGGTGGAGCCCAGCAGCAGCGGCACAAGCGTCGTCGTGGTCAGGCCGAAGGCGTGGAACTGGGGCAGCAATCCAAGGAATACATGGTCGGGCGTCATCTCGGCCGCCTCGATGCAGGCCGCGACGTTGCGCGCCAGGTTGTCGAAGCTAAGGCAGACGCCCTTGGGGTCACCCGAAGTGCCCGACGTGTAAATCAACGCCGCAAGATCCCCACCCGCTACATCAGGAGCCAGACGCGGCTCGGGCACCATTGTGGCGGGGCCGAGCGGCAAGCCCGTGAGGCCGGCGGCCTCGGCAGCAGGCAAGAAACGCTCGTGGGCCACGACCAGATCGAGCCCGGCGTCGACGATGATCTTGCCGAGCTCCTCGGGAGCCAGCATGAAGTTCAGCGGCACGGGCGTCTTGCCGGCGTACCAGCAAGCGAAGACCGCCGCCGCACAAGCCGACGAGGTCGGAGCGAGAATGCCCACGTGCGGTCGATCGGTCAGCTCGGCGATCCGCGTGCCCAGGCCGCCGGCGACGGCGTGGAAGGCCTCATAGTCCAGCGAGAGACTCGGGTCGCAGGCTGCCAGCCGCTGGGGCCGCCGCGCACAGTTCTTCTCGAATTCGTCCAGCAGTGGGTGCATGAGAGATCCTCTCGGTCCGCCGCAAGAGCCGTCCGCGGCGGCCACTCCGGGAAGCAATCGCCGCTTGCCAGCCCGCACGCTCACGCTCGGAGCCCTGATCGGGTGCGGCCTGGTGTGAGGCCGCCGCTACGTCGAGGCCAGCTTTTCGCCGGTCAGTCGCTCGTAGGCCTGCTCGTACCCGCGCCGGGTCTGGGCGATGATCTCATCGGGCAAGGGCGGCGGCGGCGGCATCTTGCGCCACTCCAACGACTCCAGGTAATCCCGCAGGAACTGCTTGTCGAAACTGGGCTGATTCTCGCCCACCCGGTACTGATCCTCTGGCCAGAACCGGGACGAATCGGGCGTCAGCACCTCGTCGGCCAGCACGAGTTCATCGTTATACAGGCCGAACTCGAACTTAGTGTCGGCCAAGATCAGGCCACACTGCTCGGCGTGAGCCGCCGCCTGATTGTATATTTCGAGCGACCGAATGCGGACCGCCTCCATCAGCTTGCGCGACTCCCACGACGTGCTCCGCTTGGTGGCCAGGAAACCCGCCACCTCGTCGCAGGCGTGGTTGAAGGTTATGGCAACATCGTGCCCCACCGTCGCCTTGGTCGAGGGCGTGAAGATCGGCTCGGGCAGCTTCTGGGCCTGTTGCAGACCGGCCGGCAACTCGATACCGCTGACGGAGCCCAGTGCCTTGTACTCCTTCCACCCGCTGCCGATGATGTACCCGCGAACGATGCACTCGATCGGTAGGATCTCCACACGCTTGACGACCATGGCGCGGTCGCGCAGTTGGTCAACGTACGGCAGGTACTCGTCCGGAACCTGCTCATCCGAGACGATGTACTCGAAATGATGCGGTGAACAGGCCGGCAACTTGTCCAGCCAGAAACGCGACATCTGCGTCAGCAGGATGCCCTTGCCCGGGATCGGCTGGTCCATGACCACGTCGAACGCCGAGATGCGGTCCGTGGCCACGATCATCATTCGCCCGCCCAGCTTGTACAGATCCCGCACCTTGCCGCGATTGACCAATTCAGGCAAATCCGTCTTGTGAATGGGCGACATCGATCGACTCATGTCTGCTTTTCCTCAGTGTTTCAGACCGTCATCCACAGCGCCGGCGCCGGCACCACTTGCCCGGCCGTTCACGCCTGCTGAACCGTCATCCGTTGCTTCATCAGTATCACCGGGTTGATCGTCATCTCGGGCCGCTTCGGCCGCCAGGCGGCGCGCTGCGCGCCAGGCCGGATCATCCAGGTTATCGTCGGCGCCCGCCGCGGTGTATCCAGGCAGCGCCAGTACGTGGGCCGCCAAGCGGGCCAGGTCGGAGCGCAGATGCAGCAAGCGAACACGCTCGCCGCGGTCTTCCTTCAGCCGCCCGTCAAAACGCAGGCGAGCCCCGATCAGGGCTGCGGCGCGGCCGGCATCCGCAACCAACCGCCGCGAGTCCGGCGTAACAGTCGTGTATTCGTTGCGAACGGCCGTCCATTCGTCAACCGTCCGCTCCTGATAACGGCGCTGCAAACGCTCGGCCTGGCGACTCTCCAGGAGTCGCGCCAGAGCGTCGCGCTCATAGGGCGTGGCGTACTTGAGCTTGAAATACGGGGTTTGCTCGATAACGGTCAGACGCGTGACCGCCAATAGCTCGTCCAGGCCGACGCCTCGCTCGGCCCGCACCAGATGCCCGAGCTCCGGCAGCAGCCCCTTGGGAGCCCGTAACACCGCTCGCTGCAGAGCCCGCAGAGCAGCCCGGTGATCGTCGTCATCCAGCAACTCGAATGCCTCGCGGACCATCTGCAGGTAGTCTTCGGGAGCCAATTCTGGCTCGCTGGCCAAAGCACGCGGCGCCGATCCGATATCAGCCCCCTCGGTCAGCTCCACACGAGCCACGTCGGCATTCTCGAAGGTCCGCACTACCGCCGACCGGCCGTCCGCTGAGACGACCCTGAACCTTATGGACCCCGATTCGCGCGATATCAGCTCGCCACGCTGGCGAGAACCGTCGCGCAAGTGCAGAATATCGCCTGACAGGGTCGACCCGCAGGCCAAGACAATCGCAATGGTGATCAGCCGCATGTGTTCCTTCCGACACTGCAAGAGGTG
>CAZUCH010000328.1:0-4301 GCA_964619045.1 uncultured Planctomycetales bacterium
CTTGCCGGTGCCGGCGGTGTCGGGGTTGCGGTAGAAGATTATTACGAGGATCAGGGCGGCGAGTGCCATTCCGGCGGCGTAGAAGTTAATGAACTGCAGGCCAAAGCGTGGGTTGAGTTCGGCGGCTAGCCCTTTGCCGGAGAACGAGCCGATGTTGACGACCATGTAGAAGATCGACATTGCTCGGGCGCGGTGGGCGCTGTCGCTGCACTTGGCGACGGTGCCGGAGATGACCGGTTTGATGATGGCGCCGCCGAACATGATGAGTGTTAGTGAGATCAGTGCGGTGGCCTTGAGTTGGTATGCTCCGAGCAGGCCGTAGCCGCCGGTGAGGAGCATGAAAGCCAGGATCAGTGCGGTCTTGAAACCGATCTTGTCAGCCATGATCCCCATGAAGGTTGGGAGGAAGTAGAGGATGGAGGCGAATGCGCCGGTGATGTAGCCGGTTTGGACATCCGAGAAGCCCACGTACTCGTTGAGGTAGCGGAACAGGGTGATGAACATGCCGTAGAAGGCTGCCCGTTCGAAGAGTTCGGCTCCGTTGGCGTACCAAAATGTGCTGGGAAATCGCCAATTGAGCTTCTGAGGCTCATTAAGTGGTTGGTCTGCCATGCTCTCCGAACTCCTGGCTTGGTAGGGGGCGCTCGCTCGTCGTGAAGGGGTGATGGTAGCGGTTTCGGCACCTTGCGCCCAGTTTCGGCGACTGGCAGGGCTTCTTGGGCAAGGACGGGGCCGGCCGGCCGCTTGGGTCTCTCGGCTCCGGGAGCGGTTGCGGAGGGCGGTGGTTGGCGGCGGCGAAAAGATCGGATTTTTTCTGCGGGCTTTTGACTTTATTGCCCGACTCGGCGATACTCAGTGCTATATGCCAATGGGCGAGGTGTGCCAGTAGCATCCGATGTCGAAGCAGCGTAGTTTCGAGTACACGTCCCGGAGGTAGCGCAGAAGGTACAGTTATGACTGCCGGTACGGTGAAGTGGTTCAACGACACGAAGGGTTTTGGTTTTATCCGCTCGGACGATGGGGAAGATGTCTTCGTCCACCACAGTGAGATCACTGCGGACGGCCATCGCACGCTCCGCGAAGGCGAGCGGGTTGAGTTTGAGACGACACAGGGTCCCAAGGGCAGCAAGGCCGTCAACGTGCGAAGCACGGAAGAAGGCTAATGCTCTGATTTGGGCCTAGCTCGGATTCACGCGGGACATCGCCGATTCCGGCGGTGTCCCGTTCGTTTTTCAGAGGTTGTCCAACAACCTCTGTGGCACCAGCGTCTTGCCGGTGAGCTCGCAGGCGGGATGCCTGTGCCACAACATTGCGAGGATTCCTAGTGCGCATAGCACTCGTAAACCCGATCACGCGGCGTTCGCAAGGCTACCACACAATCGGCACCTACATACCGCAGTTGGGTCTGCAAGTGCTGGCACGTCTGGTTCCCAACGATGTACATGTGGACATCATCGACGAGGTCTTTGGGACGCAGGCTACCGAGCGTCTGCTTCGTGAGGGTGGCTACGATCTGGTCGGCATAACTTCGTACAGCAGTGGTGCGACACGGGCCTACGAGATTGCGGCCGGCTGCCGGAAGCGTGGCATTCGGACGATCATGGGTGGGCCGCACGCCTCGGCCTGCCCCGAGGAGGCCGCGGGCCACGTTGATTCGGTTGCGGTGGGGGAGTGCGACGAACTGTGGCCGCGGATTATTCGTGACGCCGAGGGCGGGCGGCTCAAGCCGCGCTACGACGGGACGCTCTCGGACCTGGCCAGCACCTCGTATGGACGCGCGGCTCAGCGCTTGCGGCCGCTGAACGGGAAATACGACGTCGCGGCGATCCAGACTTCGCGCGGTTGTCCGGTGGGTTGCGACTATTGTTCGGTGACTCGTTTCAACGGGTCGGCGATTCGCCGCCGGCCAATCGGCGACATTGTCGCGGAGTGGAACGAGACGCCGCAGAAGTTCATCTTTGTTGTCGATGACAATTTCTTCGGTGTGGGGCCGGGTCATGCAGAGTGGGCCAAAGAGCTGCTGCGCGCGATCATCAAGCATGGCAAGAAGCGGATGTGGTTCAGCCAGACGACGATCAACATGGGCGATGATCTGGAGGGCTTGCGTCTGGCATACAAGGCCGGTTGTCGTGGCATGTTCGTGGGGTTCGAGTCGTTCAATGAGGAGTCGTTGAAGAACTACCATAAGGGTGTCAACAGGCGCAACCTGGGGCGTTACCAGGAGTTGGTTGACGGTTTTCACCGGGCTGGGGTGGCGTTGCTCGGGGGGTTCATAATCGGCTCGGACGAGGACGTGCCGACGACGGCGGCCGATACGGTGATGACCGCGACGCGCATGGGGATAGACATCATTCAGGTCACAAACCTCACGCCGCTGCCGGGCACCAAGTACTTTGATCGCTTGCGGGCTGCCGGACGGCTGCTGGCCGAGGATTGGCCCGCGGACTGGGAACGCTACACATTCACCGAGACCGTGTATCAGCCGCGACGCATGAGTCCGGCGGAGCTGGACGAGGCGATCTACGAACTACGTCACGCGGCGGCGCGGCAACCGTGGGTCATCAAGCGGGCCTTCCGGACGTTGCTACGGACACGCTCGATAAGCACGGCGCTGTTCGTCTACGGCATGAATCGCGGGTGGAAACGCATGGCCCAAATACAGGCTCCGCATGATGCCGAGCATTTTGGCTCGTCGCCGCGGCCCTCGGCTCGCATGGACAAGATCAATCGCTCGTTCGGTATGCACCTGGGAGGGCGTGTCAGCACGCCGGCCAGCGCCGGTCACGCCGCGGACGCGGGTCAGGGTGTCGTGCGGGAGCGCCAGGCTGTTGCGGCGGATGTGGCTGATCCAGCGCAGGCGTCTTTGCCGATAGCGCCGCCGCCGCCTGGGAAACGTGTGGCTACACCTGTTTCGGAGTCTGGCCGACGGTCTGCGGACGACTGAACGCCGGCTGGTGCCGTGGGGCGACGGTGCGCCCGTCAGGGGATTGTGGGCGTGGAAGAGTGGCGGCGGGGATGGGGTCTCGTACAATGCGGCCGAGACAATGCGAGCGCATTCGCACTTGTACACCTGGAAATGACTGAGGGAGTCGCATGGCCGAATTGGACGTGAACGTGGCCGATCTGCCACGGAATATGCAGGATTCGTTTCGTGATCTGGCGATGCTGCTGGGGAAGCTGGCCGGCGAGAATCTGCTGGGGCTGAGCGCGTTTGGGGGGTGGCTGGTTGACGATCCGCTTTATCGGGGAACGCCGGCGCGGGGCGTGGCCGTTCTGGGGCAGTTTGACCTGGGGATGCTGGATCAGTTGGCGACCGAGGGAGTGCGGCTTGGCAAGCGGGGGCTGAGCGCTCCGTTGATGATGACGCCGGAGTATATCAAGGCCTCGTGCGACGTGTTTCCGCTGGAACTGCTCGAAATCCAGCAGCTAAACATGCTGGTGTGCGGGGCGGACCACTTCGGCGAGTTGACGTTTGCGCGGAGTGACGTGCGGCTGCAATGCGAGCGCGAGATCAAGGGCGAACTTATCCAGTTGCGCCAGGGGCTGCTGTCCGTCGGAGGCAAGCACGACCAACTGGGCGGGTTGTGCCGGGTGGGGGCCGAGCGAGCTATGCGCATCTTGCGTGGCGTGCTTCATCTGGCCGACGCGGGCGCCTTGCGCAGCTCGACCGAGCTGGTCGCCAAGGCCGCGGAAGTAACCAACGTGAAGCTGAATGCGCTGGCGGGCATGGTTGGGCAGTCGCCGGGAGGTGGATTGGAGGGGTTCACGCGGCTTTATGAGGAACTGACGGAGCTGGCGACGTACGTTGATGGGCTGGCGGCGTGATTGCCACGCGCCGGGGTTACAAAGTCCTGGCGTAGTTGGAATGGGCGCGCGCGAATCGTCGACTAGGATAAGCGAATACGATGATGATGCTGATGGACAGTAAACGTCGAGGGATTGGACTGCTTGCCGGAGCGGCGGTGATGCTGCTTGCTCTGGGGGATGTGGCGCGTGCGCAGAAGATCCCGAGTGATCCGGGCGAGTACGTCGTGGATCTCGCCGGCGTGATCGACGGCGGGGTGCGCTCCAAGCTCAACCGCTATCTGGGGGCGTTGGACCGGGCGTGCGGGGCGCAGCTTAAAGTACTCACTGTGCGTGACACGGGCGGGGCCGGCGTCGAGGATATGGCGGTGCGCGTATTCGAGAGTTGGAAGCTGGGCGATGAGAAGAAGAAGAACGGTTTGCTGTTCTTGATCTCGGTGGAGGAGCGTCGGTGGAAGTTCGAGGTTGGCTACGGTTTAGAGGGCTTCTTGACGGAC
>CAZUCH010000329.1:0-4281 GCA_964619045.1 uncultured Planctomycetales bacterium
GTCCTCAAACTCGAAATCCACCGTCATCTGGGCCGCGGTCAGGACCGTGCGCAGCCGCGTGAGGTACGTCAGGTTCGCGACCGGCGTCGGCGCGTCCGGCCAGGTCAACCATGACGCGTAGTACCAATCGGCACTCTCGGTTACCAGGAGCGGCTCCGTCTGTGCGGCCAGCGCAGCCAAGAAGAGTGATTCATAGTTCGAACTACTCGTGCTGCTTGCGTCATACGCAATATCGTTGCGGTCGATCGTCGCGTTCGTGACGTTGCTGGCCGCGGCGCGGTGCTCGGACAGCACGTAGATGATGACCTCGGTCTCATCAGCGGCCGAGACCTGCGAGATCACCATCGGGTACACACGCCGATCGGTCTGACACGTGAACTGGATCGGCGGGATCGCGAGCTGGCCGTCAGCGGCGGCCGTCACACTAGCGGGTTCGGTTATGCGCAGGGCGAGGAAGTGCCAGTCGGCCTGGACATACTGATCCAGGATGGCAGCCGCCGTGGCCGGCACGCTGAAGCCGTTGTCGTCGAGCCACGTGAGCAGAGCCGTTCCGCCGGTGCTCGTCAGGGCGGCCCAATCGAAGATACCGGCGGTGCCGCTGGCCTCGACGGTCACCAGTCCGCCCGAATCGCCGGTCTGGTTGAGCCCGGCGGTCCCGCAGCCGCAGGACAAGCCGCTCCGGCCGGCCGTTGAATCCACAATCATGAACACGGGAGCCGTAAGCGTGCTCAGGCTCGTGAAAAGGGCCTCGTCGTCGTGCGCGACGACGCCGGTGGGCGTGGCGGGGACGGGAATCACCCACGCGAACGCGCCCGCGTCTCCACTGTAGAGGCTACGCACGACGTATGTGGCTTGGGCAGTGTTGTCCGTGGCCGAGGTTGGGTGGAACGCGAGCACGACCTCCTGGCGCGTCTGGGCCAGGTCGCCGGCTTGCTGAACATTGATGAAATAGCCCCCGTCGCCCCAGGCCATGGTAGCCGCCAGAAGCACACCGCCGAGTGCCGCCACGCATCGTGTACGGATCATTCGCATTCTCCTCAAATCGGTTCGCGTCTGCCGCCGACCGTGCGGCGGCACCCATCCAACAGGCCCGCACGGGCATTCTACGCTCGACAAAGTGTCCTGCGACGCTGCTCACGAGTGTATAATGACAGCGATCGAGCTGACTCTGACAGGAGGCAACTGCCAATGACCCGCCACTTGCCCAGCCGAACAACCGGCCTGTTGTGCACACTTCGTCTGGCCGTCATCGGGACGTGTCTCCTGCTTCCCGGTCGGGCGGCGTGGGCGGACGTTTTTCACCTGGAAAACGGCGGGGCAATCGAGGGATTGCTCCTCGAACAGACCGACGAGCAGTACGTCATTCGCACCTTCGTCGGACAAATCACGCTGCCGATCAGCGCTGTCGAGCGCATCGAGTCGGCCCCCACGCCCTTCGAGGAGTACGATCGTCGTGCCGCCGAAGTGGCCGAAACAGCCGCGGCGCAGACCGAACTGGCCGAGTGGTGCGAAGAGAACGGGCTCGGCAGCGAGCGCCGTCGCCACCTCCGGCGAGCAATCGAACTGGACGCGGACTACGCCCCGGCGCGCGAGGCGCTGGGGCACGTGCGAGTCGGCGAACTGTGGGTAGACGGGCGCAAGGTTGCTCGGGGGCAAGCGGAGTCCCAGCCCGTGGAGGATTCACGCAAACTGGCTCTCGCGATCCAGGGCCGCTGGCGCCACCGTATCCGCGCGATCATGACATCGCTGCTCGAAAGCCCGCTCGAACGACTGGTCACGCAAGGGCGTGACGAGATTCTGGCGATCGAGGATCCGCTGGCGGTTCTGCCGCTGGCCGAGGTGCTCAGTCGGGGTGATCTGATGTGCCGCCATCTGCTGATCGACATGCTGGCTCGGTTTCCCCAGGACGAGTCCACGCTGAACCTGGCCGTGCTGGCGCTGGTTGATGGCGAGTCGGACATTCGACGTCGGGCGTTGGACGCACTGGCTGGTCGTCGCGATCCGCGCGTCATCCAGCAGTACCGCGCCGCGCTGTCAAGCGACAACGACATTCTGCTCCGTCGGGCTGCCGTGGGGCTGGGGCGGATGAGTGCGCGGCAGGCGATCCCGGAGTTGATCCCGCTCCTGACCGGCCGCCGGATGAAGTGGGTCAAGGTCTCGGCTCGCGAGTACTTCCATACCTGGCCGGCCGTCTTCTGCGGGCGTACCGACGTGATCATGTTCGACACCGTGCGCGTCGTGCCTCAACCGACGATCGGGATCAACTATGGTTCGCTGCTCACCAGTCGCGTTCGGACCCGCGAGGAATATCGCGAGGTCACCGTGTACCGGACGGAAGTGCTGGAGGCCCTCAAGGCGATCACGGGCGAGAACTTCGGCTTCGAACGGACCGATTGGCGTGACTGGTACGCCCGGCACAGGCAGGAGGCTGCGAAGGCCGAGCGCGAGCAGGCGACCGACGTGCCGCCGGAAGAGACCGTGGAAACCGGCGAGTAGCCGAGTCAACGACGCCGCGCCGCGTGCTACATTCGGAGTGGGGAGAGCCCGGCGGATTGCCTGATACGATTCGCCACGGTCCAGGCCTTCGGAGCGTCGGCCCAGAAGCGTGTCAGACTCGATGTTGATACGCCCAGGTGATCGGCCGCTTTGCGCAACTGCCCCTCGGCCACCGCCAACTCGTCGAGCGTCAACGCCAGTACATGCCAATACGCGGGGTTCTTCGCGCTCACCTTCAGCCGGCCGCCGCGCAACTGCACGCTTTCCGGCCAAACGACGTTGGCCGGCGGCGGCTGCCGGATTCCGACGGCGATGGCCTCGCGCAGACGATCGAGCGCGTTGGACTTGTTCTCGCGCTGCGACCGGCGTTCGGTGGCCGTCACGACGAATCCGCTGGGACGATGACACAATCTGACCGCGGTGGCGACCTTGTTGCGGTGCTGCCCGCCGGGGCCGCCGGTGCGGTGAATGTGGGCCTCGCACTCGGCCATGAGCTTCTGGTCGTCGTAGTCCAGGCGCCGGCGCAATTCGATCGCCGCCGACTCATCGCCGGCCCAATCCACCTGTTCACTCGGAATCTTGCTCATTAGCGGTTCCTGGTAAGCGACCTGATCCGTCCCGCGGTCCGCGGGGGCAGCGGCCTGGTCTGCGCTGGGCGCACGTTCTGGCGTTGGGCGTATAATAACGCATCGGGGCCCGGTCGCGGACGCCGGGCCGACGCGACTTGCAGGAGCAGGACGTTGACTAGCCTCATACAATCGCCTGTGGATAGGCGCCGCGCCCGTCGGCCCGGCTCGATCTCCGCCAGGGGGGCTTTCACGCTGCTGGAATTGCTGGTGGTCATCGCGATCATCACGTTGCTGATGTCGATCCTGACGCCTTCGCTTTCGCGGGCTCGGCAGCAGGCCAAGTCGACGGTTTGCATGACGCGACTCTCCGAGTTCATGAAGGGGCTAACGGCCTACGCCGGCGACAACGACTTTCGACTACCGCCGCTGATGTGGGACACCGAGGACGCCCCGGACAGCGCGCGTCACGGGTGGGCCGAGGCGCTGTATGTGTACATGTATCAGGACAAGGACTTTCCGTGGGACTACGACTACCCCGTGCAACGCAACTTCGAGGGCCGATTCGCGCTGTGGGTCTGCAAGGAAGCGGAGCCGCTGGTCGAGAGCAGCGGTCACTACCGCGTATACGAATACACCTGGAGCCGCGGCTCGCTGGATCGCATCAAGCATCGCCTGCCGATCTTCATGGACGCCAACCCGCTGGTCACCGACGAGGATGATCTGCGGCGTCCCGACATTCCGATGGAACACGTCGCCGGCCTCCTGGGCGAGGCCTACATCGACGAACGGCACTACGGCGGCGCCAACTACGCCTTCGACGACGGGCACGTCGAGCGCGACACGAATCTCAAGGAGAAGCTGGCCGAGGACTGGGATCTTAACCCGGAAACCGAGAACGAATGAGCGCCCCGATCACCTACCTCGACAACAACGCCACCACGCGCCCCGATCCGCGTGTCGTGGACGCCATAACGCCCGTTCTGACCGAGTTCTACGGCAATCCATCGAGCGCCCACTACTTCGGCGCGCGCGTCGCCGTCATGATCGAGGAGGCACGCCGGAACGTGGCCGAACTGATCGGGGCGCGCGGCGGCGACATAGTCTTCACCAGCGGCGGCACCGAAGCCGACAACGCGGCCCTGCGCGGCGCGTTGGCGGCTCAGCCGGACAAGCGTCACTTGATCATCTCCACCGTCGAGCACCACGCCATCTTCGA
>CAZUCH010000330.1:0-4278 GCA_964619045.1 uncultured Planctomycetales bacterium
GCTGTGGGACGAAACGGCCTGATCATTCTGGCCTTGTTGGCACCACCTGCGCTGGCGGATGTTATTTACGTGGACGACGACGCCACGCATGACCCCGGACCGGGTGATCCAACCATAAGCGACCTGGCTGAAAACGGCACACTGGAGCACCCGTATGATGCGATCCAGGAAGCCCTGATCGCCGCGCTGCCGGGCGATGAGGTTGTGGTTCTCGATGGCGTCTACACAGGCGCCGGCAATGTCGCCATATGGCTTCCCCCGGACATTCACCTGCGCAGCCACCACGGCCCGCAACACTGCATCATCGAGTTGGCCGGACTCGACTCCGGCGTCTCCTTCTCCGGTGATGCCACCGCCGCCACCTGCCTGGAGGGCTTCACAATCCAGAATGGCACGCGCGGAGTGTCATGCGGAAGCGGCAACCCTGTCATCCGAGACTGCATCATCAAGGGGAACGTCACCGGTGGTCACTACGGCGGCGGCATCCGCTGTTGGCAGGGCAGCCCAACGATCGTCCGGTGCATCATCACCGGAAACTTCGTGGGAGATGGTGGCGGAGGCGGTATTCAGGTCGATGGTGGTGCGGATCAATGTGTCACGATCGCCAACTGTGTCATCTCGAACAACACCGCCGCCGAGGAAGGCGGGGGCATCCACATCAACTGCGATGGCGTGGTCACGATCCGAGACTGTCTGATCGAGGGCAATGTGGCCACACGAAGGGGCGGGGGCGTCCACTTCCAGGGGCTCGACCATGTCGGTACGGTACTAGTTCAGAACTGCACTGTCGTCAACAACATCGCCCGAATCGAGGAGCCGGGTGATTGGTCCTGCGGCGGTGGCCTGCACGTCTCGGGAGCCAATCCTGTCTCGCGATCGATTGCGAACTGCATTCTGTGGGGCAACACCTCGACCTACAATCCACAGGCCTGTGTCTGGTCGGATGCCGCTTACGATTTTGTGGCGTACTGCGACATCCAGGACGATCAACCACTCGGGCCATCGTACCATGAGATCATCACCGCTGACCCTCTGTTCGTTGACCCCGACAACCACGACAACCACGACTTTCATCTATCGGCCGATTCGCCGTGCATTGACGCCGGCGACCCCGATTTCGAGCCGGCGGTCGACGAGGCGGATCTGGACTTGCAGGAGCGGGTATTCGCCGATCGGGTCGATATTGGGGCCGACGAGTTCTATCCCTTCACCGACTGCAATCACAACGGCGCGCCGGATGAAGACGATATCGCCGGCGGCACGAGCCCGGACTGCAACGACAACCAGATCCCGGACGAGTGCGAGCCCGCGGACTGCAACGACAACGGCATCCTGGACGAATGCGACCTGGACTCGGGCCAGTCACTGGACTGCAACCTGAACGGGATTCCAGACGAGTGCGAGCGCGACTGCAACGAGAACGGCATCCCGGACGACTGCGATATCGCCGAGGGCACGAGCCTCGATGAGAACGGCAACGGCAACCCCGACGAATGTGACTACGTCACACGCGTGTTTCACGTGGACGACGACGCGCTCGGCGATCCGGCGCCTGGTGATCCTGATGTGAGCGATCCGCATGAGGATGGCAGCGTCGACCACCCCTTCGACGCGATCCAGGAAGCCATCGACGCGAGCAACTCAGGGGATGAAATAGTCGTACTAGACGGCCGGTACACCGGCACCGGGAACAAGACCATCCACTTCGACGGCCGCGCCGTCCATCTGCACAGTCTCGGCGGACCGCAACTCTGCACCATCGATTGTCAAGGTGACGGACTGGCTTTCTTCCTCTACCAGTACGAAACTCCGGCGACGAGAATCGAGGGCTTCACGATCCGCAACGGCTGGTCCGAGTACGACGCCGGTGCAATTGACCTGTTGGGAAGCAGCCCGACCATCCACAATTGCCTGATCACGCAGAACACATCCGTGTACTACAGTGCGGTCCACTTGAGCCACAGCAACGCCGTCGTCAGCAACTGTCGCATCACGCATAACGACGGCTCGATCTCCGGCGGTGGTGCCATTACTTGCAGCACGGGCGCCCCCATCATCAGCAACTGCCTCATTCTCGGTAACATCGCCACGTGGTGTGCCGGAATAGCTGCTTACAACGATGCCGCCCCTGCGATCAGCAATTGCACAATTGTGGGCAACAGCTCCAGGTACTATGGCGCCGGCGTGTACTGCAATAACTCCAGCCCCAACTTGCGAAACTGCATCATCTGGGACAACGAGTCGCCGAGTGATCTGGCGGTCTATCTGAGCGAGGCAGCATATCCGCAAGTCGACTTCTGCGCTGTGGACGGCCAGTTGCCGGCTGGTGTGATCGACGGCGGCCACAACATCCACCTGGATCCTCGCCTCTTGAACGCCGAAACGGAACACATCGGAGCTCTGTCAGCGTGCATCGACGCAGGCGATCCGGATTTCATCCCCGCCGACGGCGAGAGCGACCTGGATGGCCAGCCGCGCCAACTCGGTGAGCGCGTCGATATCGGTGCCGACGAATACGATGCGTTCGACTGCAACTACAACGGCGTGCCGGATGACGAGGATATTGCGGGCGGATCAAGCGCCGACTGTGATGCCGACGGCGTCCCCGACGAGTGCCAGCTTGGCGGGACGACCGACTGCAACCAGAACGGCACACCGGATCTGTGCGATATCTTCACCGGTGCCAGCTACGACTGCAACGACGACGCACTGCCCGATGAATGCGAACCAGCCGGCGACCAGGATTGCGATGATGACGGCGTCTCGGACCTCTGTGAGATCCACCTCGGCAGCCCCGACCGCAATATCAACCTCGTGCCCGACGAGTGCGAGCCGCACCTGACCATCCACGTAAACGACGATGCCCCCGGCGACCCCGGCCCAGGTGATCCGTTGCTTAGCGATCCCGACGAAGACGGCACCGCCGCGCACCCCTACGACGCAATCCAGGAGGCGCTCGACGCCGCTCCGTCTGGCGAGAGCGAGCTTGTCACCGTCTTGGTGGCCGACGGCCTGTATAACGGCATCGGCAATCGCGACCTGGACTGCGGCGGCAAGATCCTGACGCTGCGTAGCATCAATGGGCCACAAGCCTGCATCATCGACTGCCAGGAAGCCGGCCGCGGCTTCAACTTCCAGAACGGCGAGACTCCCGCCACGGTCCTCGAGGGTTTCACAATCCAAAACGGCCTGTCTGATGCTGGCGGCGGTATTCGCTGCTCGAATAGCACACCCCTCATCAGCAACTGTACTATCGTTAACAACTCCGCTACCGAATCGTGGGGAAGTGGTGGTGGAGTCTACTTCTGGAATCGCAAGCAGCACGCCCAGATCATACGCGACTGCCACATCATCTCGAACACGGCCCGCAGAGGGGGCGGCGGCATCTACAGCGCGGAAGGAACCGGATTGGTACTGGGTTGCGTAATCGCCGGCAACACATGTATGGACGCTTCTTCGATCTCCGGGGCCGGAGTGTATGCCGACAGTTCCTATAGCAACCTCACAATTGCGGATTGTCTTATCGTCGGCAACGTGTCCTTGGAAGCGCACGGATCTAACAACTCGTCAGGCGCAGGAATCGGTAACAGGGGGGATATGCTGGCAGTCAGCAACTGCACCATCACAGGCAATTACGCGGGCGATGAGGGCGGAAGCGGCGGCGGTGTGTACTCCACGGGCAGCACTGTTGTTCGCAACAGCATCATCCGCGACAACCTGCCCGCCGGTTTCGACATCGGTTTCCGCCCCGAAATTGTCCCCGTAGCCGCTTTCTGCAACATCACCAACGGCGTGCCTCCTGGGGCCATCGATGGCGGCGGCAACATCGACGCCGATCCTGTGTTTGCTGATCCGAATGGTCCTGATAACGACCCCCAGACCTGGGATGACAACGACTATCGTCTTGCGGCCGGGTCGCCGTGTATCGACGCGGCCAACAACGCCGCCGTGCCGGCGGATTTGCCCGACCTCGACCTCGACGGCGACATTGACGAGCCGCTCCCGTTCGACCTCGACGGCTACGCGCGCTTCGTCGACGATCCGGACACGCCGGACAGCGGCATCGGCGACCCGCCGATCGTGGACATGGGCGCGTACGAGTTCCAGATCATCGTGCCTGGCGACCTGAACTGCGACGGCCTTGTCGACCTCGATGATGTCAACCCGTTCGTCCTCGCCCTCGGCGGCCAGGCTGGCTACGAGGGCCAGTATCCCCACTGCCACTGGCTGAACGCCGACTGTGACAACGACGGCGATGTCGACTTCGACGACATCGAC
>CAZUCH010000331.1:0-4274 GCA_964619045.1 uncultured Planctomycetales bacterium
CGCGCTAGGATCACTGACCGGCTGAAAGCTGTTCCCACAACGACAGAGTATTAGGCACCCTTCGCGGGGCGCGCCCGCCAGTTCGGAGCGCGTGCGGCCCGAGGCGCCGACCGCGTGTCAGTACGACGTCGAGGACCAGCGTAGCCGAACCGAGCCGGTACTCACGGAACGCACTGACCAGGCGCCGGAGCTGCCGGCTACAGAGCCACACCAAGACGCTTGAGCAGAGAGCCGCAGGCGGCGTGGATGACCGTGTAGTCGATGCTACTCCCCTCCTCACGGCTCAGCAGCACACGCCTCTTCAGGGTCTGAGCCTCGCCTCGGAGGCCGTGGGCCTCGCGGCCGACCCACCGGACGGTGCCGAGTAGCCGTGTGGGGCCTTGGCGGGCCTGCCAGAGGCTCGCTCATGGATGGCACGGGCCCGAATCCTGGACCTCGGGCTCGCCGTCCGCTACGGACACTGGACGCCACGTGCGGTACCACTGAGCCCTCGCCCTCCATGCGTCTTCCAGATTAGGCAGAAAACGCCGGTTGACATGGCGGCCAGCGGGGGGCGCTGGTAGGATACGCTGCCTATAGCGCGCTCATTTTCGCGCGGCAGTAGCTTGAAAGGACGATACGCATAATATGACTATAGCCAATACGATCAGACCAGCGTTGGGCAAGCGGACGGAAACCTCGCCGGGCAATGGCGATTCTGGGGCACTCGGGGGTTCGACTCGCGATGAATCTCATTTTCCGACGCATCCGCTGGGCACGGGGGCCCGGGTGCTGCTGTCCAGCGTCTTCGGTCCCTATGTCCAGGACGATGAGTACGGCAGCCGAAAGATCAACCCCATGGAGCTGTATCAGAACCAGGTGACACGGGTGCAGGGGGTTTTCTCCCTGCGGATGTTCCACCGCTCCTGGGGGCTGATGCTGATCCAGTCCAACCTCGACGCCCCATGCACGCTACTGGACTTCCCTGACCTGGAGCGCTTCATCGCCGAGATCACGACGAATAAGTACGATATCGTCGGGATCAGCTCGATCATCCCGAACGTCGGGAAGGTGCGGAAGATGTGCGAACTCGTCCGCGAGCACCTGCCCGCGGCCAAGATCATCGTCGGCGGGCACCTGGCGAACGTGCCCGACCTGGACCAGCGAATCGACGCGGACCATATCGTGAAGGGTGATGGCGTGCGCTGGATGCGCCGCTTCCTGGGGCAAGACGAAAACCAGCCGATCAAGCATCCGCGAATCGTTTCCGGCTTCGGCTCACGCATTCTGGGTGTCAACCAGTCAGAGGCGCCCGGCGAAGCCGCCGCCACGCTGATCCCTTCGGCGGGCTGCCCACTGGGCTGCAACTTCTGCTCGACATCGGCGATGTTCGGCGGCAAGGGCAAGTGTGTTCATTTCTACAATACCGGCGACGAACTGTTCGAGGTCATGTGCGACCTGGAAAGAGAGCTGGGAGTCAAGTCGTTCTTCGTCATGGACGAGAACTTCCTGATACACCGCAAACGGGCGCTGCGGCTGCTTGAGTTGATGACCGAACACGGCAAATCGTGGGCGCTGTACGTATTCAGCTCGGCGAACGTGCTGCGCTCGTACACGCTCGAGCAGTTGGTGGGCCTGGGCATCTTCTGGGTCTGGATGGGCCTGGAGGGTAAGAACTCGCAGTACGCCAAGCTCAACGGCGCTGACACCCATGAGCTGATTCGCACGCTCCAATCGCATGGGATTCGCGTGCTCGGCTCGACCATCATCGGGTTGGAAGAGCACACGCCGGAGAACATCGACGCGGCGATTGACTACGCCGTGAGCCACGATACGGATTTTCACCAGTTCGCGCTCTACACCGCCATTCCCGGCACGCCGCTGCACGCCGAGAAGCTGGCCGCCGGGGCGCTCCTGAGCGAAGACGAATGCCCCTTGCCCGACAGCCATGGGGAATTCAAGTTCAATCACAAGCACCAGTACATCAAGAACGGTCTGGAGACCGAGCTCCTGCTGCGGGCCTTCGAGCGCGACTTCGAGGTCAACGGCCCCAGCCTCATTCGGCTGACGCGAACAATGCTAAGTGGTTGGCTCCGCTACAAGAACCACCCCGAACCGCGGATTCGTCAGCGGTACGTCTGGGACACCCGCAGTTTGGCGACCACATTCGCCGGGGCTCTATGGGCTACCCTGCGTTGGTATCGCAACGATCCAGTGATGTCGGCGAAGATCTCGCGAATCCTAAAGGACATCTACCGCGAGTTCGGGCTGAAATCACGGCTGGTGGCGCCGCTCGTGGGCCGCTACCTGCAATTCACGATGGCCCGCGAACAGCGCCGCCTCCGCAAGGGCTGGACCTATGAGCCACAGACCTTCTACGAGGTCAATGCGGCGGTTTCGGCGATGAACAAGGCCTGATATCGCCGTGCCCGGCGACCCCGGCACGCTCACGAACGCTCCCTGACGATCGCGGCTCTGATTAGCCCCGCGCATACTCTAAGCGGGGATTCGAATAATCCAGGTCGAATCCTCGCAATCAACAAGCCCTCTTGGGCACAGCTATCCCGCGAGCGCTCGCTGGAACTCGGCGAAGTCGCGAAGGTCAATGTCCTCGTCCGCGTCGAAGTCGTAGCAGCCACACTCCGGGGCAAACATCCTGCCGCCACCCGACTCGTACTCCGGCCCAGCGATTCCGTGGAGTTGGCTGGGTGCCACTGCTCTTGAACAGTGCCCTGCCATCCCCCAGTACCGGAACGCACTGCGCAAGAGCAGTAGCACACGAAGAAGTCTCCGGGACGGTGTACTATGGCGCCGCACTCTTCGACCTGCCCCCATTCAAACCCCAATCGTACCTGAACTGCCATTTCGATTCCAGCGAGGCCCGCGTTCGCGGCGATTCGGCAACTGGTGCGTTGGCGTATGGCTGACAAGGGGTTACGATCGAATTACGACTTGGGCAGGTTCGCCGGGGTGCGGCGCGATGCCAGGGGGGGGGGCGACGCTGGACGCCGTGGCGCGCGGGACTGGCCCCCAAACGCAACGTTCTTGAGCCGGCGTTCATCCGCTTTGCATCGCGACGCCGATACGCTACATTAAGGTCGCTCTTAGCATTCGCCAAGAGCTTGTCGGGCTGCATCGGCCGCGTTACATGTCAAGGGGCCTGCGACAGCCGGAGGCATCGGTGCGATCGCCCGGGCGATCGCCCGAGGAGGTGACGTATGACCAAGACGGTTCGTCTCAAGGATGGATCGGAGGTCGTGATTCGGCCTCTAACGCGGGATGATCTCGATAAGTCGATCGCGTTCTTCCGGGCATTGCCGCAGGAGGATCTCAACTACCTTCGCGGCGATCCATCGCAACCCGCGGTGGCTGAGCGTCGTATCCAGGAGATGGAGAGCAACGAGTGCAAGCGGCTGGTCGCGGTGGTCGACGACCGGATCGTGGCCGAGGGCACGGTCGGGATGTCGGGCCGAGACTGGGCGGCGCACGTCGGTGAACTTCGGCTGATCGTCGCGCGTGAGTATCAGCGCAAGGGGCTCGGGATGCGGATGGCCCACGAGTTGTACTCGCTCGCCGCGAGTTGCAGGCTAGAGTTGGTCATGGTGACGATGATGCGGCCCCAGATCGCGGCCCGCAGCATCTTCCGCAAGCTGGGCTTTCGCGAGGAGATGGTGCTTTCCGACCATGTGAAGGACCGCGAGGGCAATCTTCAAGACCTGATCGTGATGCGCTGCGATCTGAAGGCGCTCTGGAATGAGCTGGATGCGTTCTTCGGCGAGTCGAAAAGCCAGGGCAGCGCTTAGCCAGCCGGCGGGGCGGCCGGCTAGTCGCCGATGAGATCCCTGATCTTCTCGATCAGGGCCTCCGGGTCTATCGGCTTGTCGAAGAACAGGTCGGGCCTGACCACACCCTCATCACGCATCTTCTGGATCGTCTTCCGCAGCGACTCGAGCAGGGCGTCGTAGGGATTATCGAAGGTGCCGTCCTTCTTCTTGGCCTGTTCGTTCAGGGAGTCCGCGACGCCGGTTACCATGATGACCGGGATGTCCTTGTATTCCTCGGTCTTGCGGAGTTGCTTGAAGAGCACGAAGCCGGTGCGCTTCGGCATCATGACGTCGAGAATGATGAGGTCGGGCTTCTCGCTCTCGACCTTCTCGAAGCCTTCCACGCCATCCTGGGCCGAGGCGGCCTCGTAGCCGTTCTCCGTCAGGGCCAGGGTGACGAACTTGACTACGTTTGTATCGTCATCGATGACCAGCACTTTCTTCGCCATCACGGTTCTCCTTGCTCACTTC
>CAZUCH010000332.1:0-4272 GCA_964619045.1 uncultured Planctomycetales bacterium
GAGCGTATGGCAGAACGTCGGCTTGCCACGCTCTGCGTCACGATAGCGCAAGTTGAGGCGCCGGGCCTGGTAATCGTGTAACCGGCTGGCGCTATGCGTCTCGCCGTACGCATCGCGGCTGGGCATCCACGTTTCGATGTCGAACATGCGCACCTTGCCCTGACCCATGTCGCCGGTACACACTTCCATCACGCGGTACGGCATTTCCAGCGCCGTCAGCAGGTCTTCGGAGTTCTTCAGGATGCGTTCGTGCCACTTGATCGACTCGGCCACGTCGGCCTTGCAGAGCACGACCTGCTCGATCTTGTCGAAGTAGTGGATGCGGTACAGCCCGCGTGTATCCTTGCCGCCGGCGCCCGCCTCACGCCGAAAGCACGTCGTCCGTGCGAAGTACAGCTTCGGCAGCTCGGACTCGTCCATCAACTCGTCCGAGTGATAACCCGTGACGGGGACCTCCGCCGTACCGACCAGGCTCTGATCGTCACGCTCGCAGCGATAGACCTCTTCCTGGTGCAGGGGGAAGAAGCCGGTGCCGTACATCAGCTTGTCATTCACCAGGCACGGCACGGTCAGCGGCGAGAACCCGCGCTCCATCATCATATCCCACGCCAGCCGCAGAACCGCTTCGTGCAGCCGCGCTCCGTCGCCGCGCAACACGTAATTCCGCGAGCCGGCGATGCGCACACCACGCTCGACGTCGATGATGTCCAGCGCCGTTCCGAGCTCCATGTGGTCCTTGAAGTCGAATCCGAACTCGGCCTTGCTCCTGATCGAGCCGACTCGGCGAACTTCCACGTTGCCGGTCTCATTGGGGCCGATCGGGGCCTGCGGGTCGGGAATCTGCGGTACCAGCAGCATCAACTCGTGCAGTTCGCCGTCAGCCCGTTCGCGTTCGGCGTCGATCTCCTTGAGCCGCGTCTTGAGTTGCCCCATGGCCTTGCTCAACCCGGCCTTTTTCTCCTTGGGGGCCTTGGCGATCTGTTCGCCGGCCGTCCGCTGCTCGTGACGCAGGTCGTTGAACTCGGTCTCGAGCGCCCGACGACGACTATCGACCTCCAAGATGCGGTCGATGTCCACTGTCATGTTCTTGTCGACCACCGCCTTGCGGACCAAGTCGGGATTGTCGCGTATGAGCTTGATATCGATCATCGGTTCGCCTTTGGCAGTCATCGGGAGTAGGCAATGGTCGGGCCATTATATGCACAGCCGCCCACGCCGCGAGTCGACCGGCACCGACCGCGTCCCGATCGCCCCAATCAGACCCGCGAGCGTCAGCGACAGGCCGGGTGCGTCTCGACGCACCAATCGCTCTGGCCCCCCAATCGACCGATAAGAATTGCAGAAGAGTCGCCCGCGTCCGCAACCACGGGACGCTCGAATCCGTATAATAGCTGCGGGCGCGGTGCGTTCGCCATTGGACGCCGCACGTTAACTTGTTGCCCTAAAAAAGGTTAGCATAATAATGCCCATCGGAAGAGCACTCGTCGACAAGGGACTGATCACCGATGAGCAGCTCGCCGAGGCCCTGGCTCGCCGCGTTTCGCCCGCTGAGCGCGTCGATCAGGTTCTGATCCGCGAAGAGCTGGTCACCGAACGCGACATCCTCCGGGTCTTCAGCGAGCAACTCTCCATCCCAATCGCCGACATCGAAGAGGAAGACATCGATCGCGAGCTGCTGGGTCTGATCCCCAGCCGGCTCGTCCACAAGTACGGCCTTATGCCCATCCGCCGAAGCGAGAACGGCAAGGGTATCGAGATCGCCACTTCCGACCCGTACAACATGTACGCTCTCGACGAGGTTCGCACCTGCATAAACATGTCCGTCCAGCCCGTGCTCGCGCCGCGCGAGGAAATCCACAAACTGATTCGGTCTTTCTACGGCGTCGGCGGCGACGTGCTCCAGGAGATGGTCGCCGAGGCCGGCGACCTCGAGATCATCGACGAGCACTCGATCGAGTCCGAGGATCTCGATATCCAGATGGCCCAGGAAGCCTCGGTCATCAAGCTCGTCAACCAGATACTCATCGAAGCCATCGACCAGCGCGCCAGCGACATCCACTTCGAGCCCTTCGAAAACGACTTTCAGGTCCGCTACCGTATTGACGGCGTCCTGCACGTCGCGAACGTCCCGCCCGAAATCCGCCGCTTCCAGAACGCCATCGTCAGCCGCATCAAGATCCTCTCGAACCTCAATATCGCCGAGCGGCGCCTGCCCCAGGACGGCGGCTTCAAGATCAAGGCTCACGGGCACGAGATCGACCTGCGTGTCAGTATCGTCACCATGTCTTTCGGCGAGGGCATCGTTCTCCGTATCCTCGACCGCTCGTCCGTCAAGCTCGATCTCCACTCGCTGGGGATGCAGGGACGAATCTACGACGACTTCCAGGAGCTCATCTCCCGCCCGCATGGCATCCTGCTGGTCACCGGCCCCACTGGCTCGGGCAAGACGACCACGCTCTATGCCGCTCTGGGCGACATCGTCAGCGACGAACTCAAGATCCTGACCATCGAGGATCCGGTCGAGTACTACCTCGAGGGCATCAACCAGACTCAGATTCTGCCCAAGATCGGCCTCACATTCGCCCGCGCCCTGCGCAGCTTCCTGCGCCACGACCCCGACGTCATCCTGGTCGGCGAGATTCGTGACAAGGAGACGGCCGAGGTCGCGATCAACGCTTCGCTCACCGGCCACTTGGTCTTCAGCACGCTGCACACCAACGACGCCGTCACGGCCACCACCCGGCTACTCGACATGGGCGTCGAGCCCTTCCTCGTTTCCAGTTCGCTCGAAGCGGTGGTGGCCCAGCGCCTCGTGCGCACGATCTGCCGGGAATGCAAGGAGGAGTATAAGCCGGAGAATCCTGGTGTCTTGCCGGCGGACTTCAACTACAAGCGCGGCGAGATTCTCAATCGCGGGAAGGGCTGCAAGGCTTGTCGCGGGACCGGCTTCTCGGGACGCCTAGCCTTGTACGAGTTGCTGACGATGAACGACGAGTTGCGTGAGTTGATTCTCAACGCCGCCTCGGCCTCGCAACTCCTGCAGGCCGCCCGTCGAGACGCGGGCTTGGTCTTGATGCGCGAAGAAGGCTGGCGCTTGGCGCGTGCGGGCATCACTACCATCGAGGAAGTCCTCCGCGTCACCAAGGCCTGACACCGCCGCCCCATCACCCTCGTAGGATCGGTTTTAAGCCGGCCAATACCATTCTTCTCCCCCCTCGCGGCTTCGTATGTCCGCTTCGCGACCGTCTAGCTTCCGAGCCCCAGCAGCGCGACAAACGCGTCGATGTCGTCGAAGTCAACCGTACCATCGCCGTTGCAGTCGGCCCGCATCCAATCACAATCCGGATAGCGCGCCTCATAGTCCATCTGGCCGCCAATCGCCACCACGAACGGGTCGATGTCGTCGAGGTCAATGAGCCCGTCACAGTTGATGTCGCCGAGCGGCAAAATCGTGAATCCGCTCATCCAAGGCGCGTCCATCGAATGGCCGGCGACGTCCTGAATGTCGGGGCCAATCAGCAACTGGTACGGCCCAACGCTGCTCTGGGGGACAATCGACAGCCGCCACACGTTCCCGCCAGTATCAATCGGGGCACCGGTTGCAACCGAACCGCTCGGCCCTTCCAGCTCGACATCACCCGCGGTGAACGTCCCGGGGCTCAGTGCCTCACTGAACTCGATGTCAACATGCTCGACTGGCCCTGTCACAAAACCGAGCGGTGTCTGGGCACTTACCCGCGGCGGCGTCGCGTCGATCGTGAAACCGCCCGTGTAAGCCGCGACCATCTCGCCGCCCGACAGATCCTCAATGGCCGGGCCGATCGTGAGCAGGTACTCGCCAGCCGACTGCGCCGCGAAATCGATCGTCCAGTTCACGCCGTCCGCGGTCGCCGGCGGATCAAGCGCCACGAACCCCTGGGGCCCCACCAGCGAAACGTCCTCGACGCCGAACGTCGCGACACTGATCGGCTCGCTGAACTCGACCCGAATCTGATCGACTGGAACAAGCGACAAGCCGCTCGGCTCGACGGCAACCACGGCCGGCGGCGCACCGTCAACCACGGTCACCGTCGTGAAGTCAGGCAGGCTTGGCAACGACGTACAGTCCACACCCGGAACACAGCCGACCGGATTGAGCACACCCGCATCCCACACACGCACGGCAATCGCGTACTCGCCAGGCTCGGCAAACATCCACATCACCGGCGGGCAGTCTCCCGCCACACAATCGACGGCGGCGTAATGGTGTTCGAAGTCTTACACGTTAGAGCC
>CAZUCH010000333.1:0-1089 GCA_964619045.1 uncultured Planctomycetales bacterium
GGGGGTGTTTGGCGCGATCATCGCCTGCCTGGCGTGCTACGAAGGGCTGAAGGTCTCGGGCGGGGCCGAGGGCGTCGGACGCGCCACGACGACCACGGTCGTCAAGAGCATCGTGTGCCTGATCGGCGCTGATTGCGTCTTTACAGCCGTCTTCTACGTGGCGGGGTGGTAGCGTGCCGTTGATTGTCGGCATCGACGAGGCCGGCTACGGTCCGTTGCTGGGGCCACTGGTGATCGGAGCGACGCTGTGGCGGGTGCCGGCAGAGCACGCGAAGGCGGACTTGTGGGAGCTGCTGGACGGCTGCGTGTGCCGCAAGGGTGGGCGGAGTGAGGCGCGGCTGGCGGTGGGGGATTCCAAGAAGCTATACGATCGCAAGCGCGGGCTGCATACGTTGGAGCGCACCGTTCTGGCGTTCGCTAAGGAGGCGGGCCTGGCGCACGGCACGCTGGGTGAGTTGCTGGGGGCCCTGGGGTTTGATAACACCTCCGGAAACGAGTTGCCTTGGTATCGGGACTTGTCGCGCGGGTTGCCGGTTGATGCGGCGCGGTCGGCGTATGCCGGCGCGGCGGGTCGGTTGGCGGGGGTACTGGCGGAGCGCGGCGTGCAGTTTCGCGGGCTGCGGGCCGCCGTGTTGACGGAGCCGGCGTTGAATCGGCGCTTGGGTCAGACGCACAACAAGGCTTCGGTGCTCGTCGAGGAGATTCTGCGGCTGATCGAGTGGGCTGGGGCGCAGGCCGGCGATGAGGACTTCTATGTGCATGTGGACCGGCTGGGCGGGCGGTCGGACTATCGCAATCTGCTGATGCAGGCTTTCCCCGAGCGGCATCTGCATGTCGTCGAGGTCAGCGAGGAGTGCAGCCGGTATCGGCTGGGCACGCAGGCCAGTGACTGGCACCTGGATTTCACGGTCGATGGAGATCAGACGCACCTGCCAATCGCGCTGGCGAGCATGGTGGCCAAGTACGTTCGCGAGTTGGTGATGGAGCAGTTCAACGCCTACTGGCGGGGGTTGGCGGCGGACCTGAAGCCGACTGCGGGGTACTACAAGGATGCCAGACGCTTCCTGCGCGACATCGAGGGCCTGATCG
>CAZUCH010000333.1:1189-4267 GCA_964619045.1 uncultured Planctomycetales bacterium
GTGGTCCCCAGACGTGGTGGAGGCGTTGGTAGCGTACCAGGTAGGCGACTATGACATCGCCCGGGGCCTGTCCCGGCGTCTGCGAATGGCGGAAACGACGGCGCGCGTGCGGCACGACGCGTGTGTGATCGAGGCCCTCTGCATGTTGTGGTCGGCCGAACGTGCCGAGCTGATCGCGGGCCGGGGCGTGCTGGCACAACTGGCGCTGGATGATCCAAGCCTGCAAGACGACCCGGAGTGCATGCTGGCGTACGGCGTGTCGCTGGTGGGGGTGAGCGAAACGGCGGAGGGCCTGTATTCGATCGCCGGCGCGGTGGACGGATTCGCCGCGTGTAAGCAAACGGGCCGCCAGCTTGCGGCCCTGGTGGCGCTGGCGGATGCCTGGGCGCGGCACACGGAATGGGAAGTTACGCCGAAGCGTTTCGAGGTCCAACGGCCGATGAGCGTGGAGAGCGCTGACGCCCTGCGGCGAGCAAAGGTCGAGGAAGTGCGGTCGCGAGTGGCCGCGCTACCCGAGCACGGCGATGCACTGGATCGGGTTGACCTGGTTCTGGCTCGGCACATGTTGGAGACGGCGGCGGACGAAGACGCGGGGCTGGCGGCGCTCGCAAGTCTGGCCGAGCGCCGGCCGCTGACGGAGCCGACGGCCGAGGCGGCGATGTTGCTGGCCGAATGGCGTGTGGCGCGCGGAGAGTTGGCGGCTGCCCTGGGGCTGTACAGGCGGGTGCAAGGTGAGTGGACCGGTCGCCTGGCACGGCAGGCCGAGGAGCGCATTGCGGGGATCATACGAGAACAGATCGCCCTGGAGTGTCCGGCGAGTGTGCCCAGCGGGCAGGCGGCGGCGCTGCGGGTGCGGACACGCGGACTGGGCGAGGTCGCTCTGGAAGTGCGCCGTGTGGATGTGGACCACTGGCTGGGGAGCTTGCACACGCGCGGCAGTGCGGCACACTTGCCGGAGTCGGGAGCGGTGGCACTGGCTCGAAAGTGGGCGACGACGAGCGCGGCGGAATACGAGTGGTGGGACTCGAGTGAGGTAGACGGAGGCCTGGAGGTTTCGGCGGCGCCGGGGGCCTATGTCGTGTTGGCGCGGGGACGCGGCGCGGACGGCCGCATGATCCAGACGAAGAAGTTGCTGGTAGTGAGTGACCTGGAGATCGTCTGTTTCACCGGGCGGCGGGACGTGTTGCTATGGGCGGCTCGGCGACCGGCCGAGGGCGGAGAAGCGGGGCGCGTGCGATTCTGGATGAAGCGTTCGTTCATGGCCACCGAGGTGTCGTTGGAGGATGGCGTGGCGCGATTCGCGCTGCCGAACGAAGCTCATGTGATGCGCGACAAGGAGTGGGTGTGCCTGGTCCAGATGGGGTCGCACGTTGCGGTCTGTCGCGGGCAGTTGCGGCGTGCGGATGAGGAGCCACGGGCGTCGGCTGTGTTGTCAGCCGGCCCGCCGGCGGTGGAAGGTGGCTCGCCGGCGTGCTTCGCGGGGCTGGTGCTGGGTAGAGGGTCGGAGACGCCGGGCGGCGAGGGTTCGGTTGCTCTGCGTGTGGTTGACACCGACGAGGCGCTGGTCGAGGAGCGTGAGATAGACCTGCTCGCCGGCGGTGTTTTCGGCGAGGAGATCGCGGTCACGCCGGGAGCCCAGAAGCAACACTTGCGGGGTGGTCTGCGGCAGTCCGGTCGAGCGCTGGAGCTGTTGGCGGCGCGGCCGGTGTTGGCCGTGCCCGCAGAGAATGCCGGCAGTTTCCGAGTGCGAATCGATGTCCCGACCAATGTGGCGGAGGATACGCATGAGCTGAAGGGGACCGTACACGTCGAGTATCCGTGGGGTGTGGCGCCACTGGAAGCCTCGGTGGAGTGCCACTTCACGGCGCTGCGGTTGCCGGAATCGGGTGGTGAGAAGCCGTACGCCGGTCAACTCGTGATTGAAGGCGGGCTGACGGACGACCGGGGGCGCGTGCCGTTCGTGGTGCATCTGGACGAGTTTGGCTTGGGGAGCGAGCCCTTGCGAATAGCCGCCGACGTGCGGGCGTGGGACTGGGAGGAGCGCGTCGGGGTGGCGCGGGCCGAGGTGTTGGTGGGAGCGGCGGGGCAACTAGCATGGTTAATTCACGAGCCGGCTGAGCCGCTGGCGGGTTCGGCTGTGCGATTCGAGGCGGGTTGGTGTGATCCGCTGGGCGCGGCGGTGCCCGAGTTGCCGGAGTTTGTGGTGTCTGGTGGTGACGCCGGCGGCGTGGTGGCCCGATTGCGGCCTCGGCTCGGCGAGTATGGGGCAGAGAGTGAGCCCTGGCGACCGGCGTTTCCGGGTGACTACGATGTGACCGCTGAATTGGTGGGCTTGACCGGCGACGTGACGCGTTTGGTGGATGCGGTCACGGTGAGCGAGGCGGCAGACGCCGATGTGGTCCCGGTGGCGGCGTGTCGAGCGTGCTTCGACGAGGCTGACGGGCGGCGTTTCGTGCGTGTGGAGCTGAGCGGGGAGTATGCGGGGCCAGTGCTGGCGGTGCTCGAAGATGGTGAGCCCCTGGCTTGCGAGGGGCTGGACGAACTGCATGGGACGGCCGAGATTCTGTTGCCGTGCGAGGGAACGCCTGGCGCGGGGCTGCGTGTTGTGGTCGTAGGGGGCGGCGATGCGGGTGGGGCGGTGCTGTGTGCGGCAGCCGTGGAACCCGGCCCCGGCCAGATGCTCAAGGTATCGGCAGAGGTGGTTGATCCGGAAGTGTGGCCTGGCGGCCGGGCCGTGGTGCGGGTGAGCTGCCGGCGGGGTGCGGCGGCTCCGACGGAGGTGGGGTTGTTGGCGCGACTGATCCGTGCTCCGGGACTTTCGGGCGGCGGAGTGGGTGCGTCAGCGGAGGCTGAATCGGGGACTGCGGCGGGACGCTGGACGCATGTTGATTCGTCCGTCGATGGTCGGCTGGTCGTGGCGGGGACGGTCGCCGAAGGTAATCGCGCGGCGCGACAGGCGGTCTTGGATGGCGAGACGCTGTGGTGTACGGCGCTGTCAGGCGGGGCTGATCCGGTTGAAATCGGAGTGCCGATGCCGGCCGAGCCGGGGCTGTACAAGCTGATCGTGCTCGGGCGAGG
>CAZUCH010000334.1:0-4262 GCA_964619045.1 uncultured Planctomycetales bacterium
GTTCGCGCGGGCCCGGGTGGTGGCTGACGCGCTCATTAGCCACGGCGTGAATCCAGACCGGCTGGTGCTGGTGGCGGCCGGCACGAACGAACCGGTCGCGACGGGGGCCTATACGCCCGCCGAACGCGAGGAGAACGACCTGGTCGAGCTACTCCAGATCAACAAGAGTGTGAGCGAGTTCGGCGGGCAGGGCGAGGTGGAGCCGACCGGACTGTAGCAAACTTATCACGGGTGGGTCGGGCGTCTCGCCCGACAGTGGCGATACTGGCCTGGAATCGGCGGGCGAGACACCCGCCCCACCATTGTGATGGGATGAGTTCTCAGACCCGTCGGACGCCACACCATTATGTGAAATGCTCCAGTACTACTCGGACAGCCCGCCTCGCTCGCGGGCCTCGTCGCGCTTGCGACCGTACTTCTGCTCAGCTTGGTCGCGTGTGACCCGCGTGACCCGCAAGTCCCCGGATTCGAGCCGCAGCAGGCTTCCGTTGCGGTCACAGAGTACCCGGCTCGGCGGGCCGATGAACCCGTCACGCACCTCGAACTCGAACGCCGATCCACCGAATTCGGGCGCCGGACATTCCCCAATCAGCTTGACCGCGTGTGACAACAGGGCCCGCGTCTCCGAGTTGTACATCGCCACCGCATGCAACTCCCCCGGCTTGTCCAGCAACAACCCGGGCAGCAATCGTGTCCAGGCCAGATCCAGGTACACCGGCCCCACGCTGATCGGCTTGCTGGGGTCGGGAAGAGCGCGATCAAGGCTGGTCGTCAGGCTTGAGAACAGCACGTCATCCTCACGCAGCACCTGCTCGGTCTTGACGAAGGCGCGCCCCGAATCGTCGCCCGCCGGGGGTATCTGCGTTGACTGATCCTCAATGATCTCGCTGCGCAGGTCGAAGCTGGAGAACAGATCCAGGCGCGTATAGCGCGCCGTCCCATCCTCGGCGAAAGTCCACGAACGCTCGCGCACGCGGATGCCGTCCTTGGAGTAACGCCGCTCGGCACCGCGCTTGCTGAAGACATATTCCTCGCGCGTGATCCGCCGCGTCAGGTAACCAACGCCCTTGCCGGCGACCACCAGCTCGTAGTAGTACTCGCCCTCGTCCAGCCGGACGCGTTCCCCGGCCTTACGCACTCGCGCGATCAGAGCCTTGCCACGATCGAAGGCCGGCGCCAGTCGCTCGATCTCCGCCGGATCGTAGTGAACTCGTAGCGACCCGATGACGTGGTCGAACTCACGTCGAATCAGCCCCTGCTCCGCCTCATCGGCCGCCCCACCGCTGTACGAGAACACCCATATCGTGTTCGGGTCAAACGGCACACACAGATTGTGCGACTGCCTCGCATCAGCCCCCACGCGCGTCGCGTAGCTCAAGATCGCTCCCACCCGTGGCGGAAGCTGGATCGTCTCCCAATTCACCTGCCGCGAGCTGCCGGTTTCACCCAACGCCCTCCCGAAGCTCAACACCCAATCTTCGAACGGCTGCATGTCGAAGCTGCGAAACACCGTCACCTGGAGACCGCGCCGTCCCTGTGGGCTGCGGCCCCGCAACAGGCCGATCGAGTCCTTGAACTGCTGAAACCGCGTCCGATCGTAATCCCAGCCCGCCGGCAACTCCAGCTCAAAGCCGAATCCCGCGTCCGTATAGTTGATCGTCGGCGCGCTATCAACGTCGGTTCGTTCCGACTGCGCGCCCCCCATCGCGGCACCACACAGCAACATGACAGCGCACGCGACGCCGCGCAAGCCCGCTCCCGTACAACTCGCCGACACAATCACACCGAATCCGTCACAATACCGCTGCCTCATCAGCAAAACCTCACAGACACGTTGGCACCCGCGCCCCAGTTTCGTTACGCTGCCCCGGCTGTCAACTAGGAGGACTCGTCCGTGCCGCTCGCCATCCTCGATTTCGCGTTCCAGATGTCGCCCCTGGCCGTCTGGTTCTGGATACTTGTGCTCATCGGGCTGGTCTGGCTACGCCGGCACCTCGATATCAACCGCGGCGCCCGCGACCGCGTCCTCTCGCGACGCGACGCCCTCGGAAGCGAACCGCTGCCCCCGCTATCCGTGCTCGTGGCCGCCAAGGACGAAGAGGACAATATCGAACGCTGCCTGACGGGCCTGCTCGCACAGGACTACGACAACGTCGAGTTTCTGGCCATGAACGACCGCAGCACCGACCGGACGGCCATGATCCTGGACCGAATGGCCGCCGATGACCAGCGTCTCTCCGCCATCCATGTCGATCATCTGCCGCCGGACTGGACCGGCAAATGCCACGCCATGCACACCGGCGTGGCTCGTTCCACAGGCGACTACCTCTGCCTGACCGACGCCGACTGCCAATTCCCCGCTCCCGAGCTACTGGCGGCCGCCGTTCGCTTTGCTCAGCAGGAGAAGGTGGACTTCCTCTCGGTCTTGCCCGATCTTGAGGCTCACACGTTCTGGGAGAAGGTCGTTCAGCCCCCCGCCGGCGCTGTTCTGGTCTTCTGGTTTCCGCCCGACAAGGTCAACAACCCCGCCAGTTCTCGTGCCTATGCCAACGGTGCGTTCATCCTCATATCACGCTCCGCCTACGAGCGCATCGGCGGCCACAAGGCCGTCTGCGGCGCCCTGAACGAAGACATGCGCATGGCGACCAATGCCAAGCGCGCCGGTCTGCGTCTGCGAGTCATCCGATCCGACGCCATGTACTCCGTCCGTATGTATGTCGGATTGCGCCAGATATGGGCTGGCTGGACGCGTATTTTCTACGGCTGCTTCGGCAGTTGGCCGCGTCTGATCGTGAGTTCGATTTTTCTCTCGGTCTTCAGCCTGGCGCCCTGGCTGAGCCTGGCGGCCGCCGCCTTTCTGGACGAGGCCGGCGCCGGCATAGCCTTGGCCGCAGCCTGGGCCGTCATCGCCCAGCAGTCGGTGCTTGCGCGTTTCTACAAGCTGTGCCGTACGCCGCCTGCCCAGGCGCTGACTTACCCGCTCGGCGCGGGGCTATGCCTGGCAATGATCATCAACGCGATGACGCGCCTCGCCGGCCGAAAGACAACCTGGCGCGGCACAACTTACGCCGCCGACGGCTAGCTGCCAGAAGAGTCCCTCACTCCGAGACGTCTCGTAACCACTGTCCCTGACGCTACTTATCGCGCGCACCGGCGCCCTGCAACCGCGCACGCCACGCCGCCACCTCCGCGAAAACTTGTCGAGTTTTTCTTCCCTGCCGGCAGAACACAAGCTATAGTTGTTCCTATGGTGGCGAGTGCCACCATGTGGTGTAACGCCGACGGAACGGCGGTATTCCGAGTTTCGCTTGACTTCCGCCCGATGTTAGGGTATTATTTGGGCAAATACCCTGCTAACATGGGTGCGGAGCAGGCGTGACCGAGACGCAAAGGAGTGCGTTGTGGCTGTTGAGTATCCGTCGCGAGGACGTTTGTTGTGTGTGTTGGGTCCTGGTGGGGACTTCTCTGAAGAAGTCCGCGACACCGGCGCCGGCTTGCTCGACGTCCGGTGCGAATCCTTGACCGCCTCGCAACGTTCCAGCCTTGCCGAGCATCTGGCCGCCCAGCTTCAACGGCCAAGTTCGGCTGTCTCCCCCGCCGACGTGGTCGCCGCGGACCTTTCCGTGTGGTCCGCCGCCAAGCGTCATCTGCCACCCGTGGTCATCGGGTCACTAAGCGCCTTTCTGGCGGAGGAATACGATGCCACGACGTTCGACGAAGCAGCCGAAGTCACTGACGCCCAAGCAACTCCGGGTGCTCATCTTTATTCGCGACTTCATCAACACCCGCGGGTACTCGCCCACCATGCAGGAATTGGCGGACGAGTTCGGCGTCAACAAGGTGACCGTGTTCGAGCACGCCAGCGCCCTGGTAAGAAAGGGCTACCTCCGGCGGTCCCCACACAAGGCACGCTCTTTGCGACTTAGGGCCAACATCGACTTCCCCGACCAGCGCGCAACGCGTCTGCCGCTGGCCGGCACAATCGCCGCCGGATGCCCCATCGAAGCCATCGAGGAGGACGAGGTTCTCGACCTCGAAGAGATCTTCGTCTCCCCGCACGAGACCTTCGTCCTGCGCGTGGCCGGCGACAGCATGATCGAAGACCGCATCTGCGACGGAGACTACGTCATAATCGAGAAACGCGATACCGCGCACAACGGCGAGACTGTCGTCGCCCTGCTTGACGGCGGCGAAGCTACACTCAAGCGCTTCTACCGCGAACGCAACGGCGTCCGGCTCCAGCCGGCCAACCCCAAGTACAA
>CAZUCH010000335.1:0-4255 GCA_964619045.1 uncultured Planctomycetales bacterium
CCAACCGCCCGGCCCTACCGCAACCGCCCATGGATACGCCAATTCACCCGGCCTCCTACCCGCTCGCCCCCAGGTGCCCAACGAACGCCCCGCCCGATCGAATCGCTGCAAGCGGTTGTTGCCGTACTCGCACACGATCAGCGTCCCGTCCGCAAGCCAATCGACACCGTAAGGAAACCGCAACTCGCCCGGCCCCGACCCGCTATGACCAAACGCCCCCAGGAACTCACCCGCCGCGCTGAACCGACATATGCGATGGTTGCAGGCATCCGCTACCCACAACTCACCATCCGCCCCCATCAACAACGACTGCGGACGCTGCAACTGTCCCACGCCGGCATCCGCTCCACCAAAACTCGACACGTATTCCCACTGTGGCGAAAACTTGCTAATCCGATCGTTCCCGCCGTACTCACCAACATACACGAACCCCTCGGCGTCGACCGCCACATCGGTCGGCATGATGAACTGCCCCGCCCCGCGTCCACGCGACCCGAACTCCCCGGCCGGCGTCCCGTCCGCTTCGAAGACCATCACCCGCGAATAATGCGTGTCGGCGACATAAATCCGCCCGTCCGGCCCCACGCCCAGGCCGGTCGGCTTCCCCGCTTCCGACAGCGGCATCCGCCAATCGAACAGGTGTCGACCCTTGAGGTCATAGCATTGAATGCGCGCCGACTTGTCCACGATGTAGAGCCGTTCACCGAGTCCCAGCACCGCCGCCCGTGGATAGCTGAACTCCCCCGGCCCCATCCCAGTACGCCCAAAGACAAGCTCCGACACCCCCGCCGCCCCGCCGCCGTACTCGTCGCACCCGACCGGCGCCACACAACTGGCGGCAATCAGCAGCAACAGGCGCCCGACGCCGCGCATCTTCATGGTGCCGTGTCCAACACACCACTCGTCCGAGTGCTCTTGGCGCCCCGGAGCGCCTCCAGCAGATCCGCCAGAGTGATTGGCGCCTGCCCGCTCGCCACCACACGCTCATCCAGATCCAGAATGACGTATGACGGCACACGTTCCAGGCCCCAGCGTTCCGCCAGCGACGTGTCCCAGCCCAGCTCGAGCGGCACGCACACCAGGCTGTCCAGTTCCGCCAGAACCTCCTTGTTCTTGAGCACCTGCTCCTCGAACCGCGTGCATTCCACCGAGCACCAACTCCGGAAGTACACCAGCGTCAGTCGCCCCTGCTCATCCGCATGGGACCGGGCCTCCTGGTACGTCCGCCCGCCCCAACTCACCCCCCGCGAGCAACCCCCGCAAAGCAGCCCAGCCAACGCCAGCACCCACAGACGATTGCACCTGCACATCGAAGTTGTCAAACCACGCTCACTTCTTCTCAAGCAATACTACCTGGACGCGTCTCGACGCGCCATTCATGTGAGACCGATTTTCAACCGGTCAACCGGTCAACCGGTCACATCCAGCAACCCTGTGGGACCGGTTTTCAACCGGTCATCTCGCCGCAACGGGAGCCATGGCGACGGCTTCTCGCGTCGCGATGCCGCTCAGCATTTGCAATCCGCGCGAGCCTTGGTGAGAATTCCACCTGCGTCGTACATCCGGATTCTAGCTCGCACTGTTCCGGTCGCCAACCGGACAACCCAATGGCGGAACAAACTCCTCCCGTGAGTACTTACGACGAAATCCAACCCGACGAGCTTGATGCCGTCCTGGCCCACCTGCTCGCGCCGCCGACCGGGAGCGAGCTCGCTGGCCGTGGTCTCATTGACGGTTTCCGCGACTATCTGGCCCAATCACCAGTCCAATGGCAAGGCATCCGCGCTGGACCACCAAGCAGACCAGCAGGCCTCTTCCTAGCCCTGCTGCTCCCCGGCCGCACCGCCATCGTGATCGTTCCCGGTCCAGGTCAACACACGATAGACGCTGAAACACAGTCGCTGGTCACCGTGGCCGGACTGGCGCGCCTCGCCGAGCAGCGCCTGCACTTCGCTCAAGCACTGGTCGAGCCGGACGCAACCGCCAAGCAGAACCTTCTGGAGCAAGCCGGATTCAAGCTGCTGGCGCCCCTGATATACCTCGAGCGCGACGTGGTCTACCCCTGGACCGACCCGCCCGACCAGGACGCGGCCACTTGGATCACCTACAGCCCCGCCACACACGACGAGTTCGTTCACGCATTGGAGGCAACCTACCAGGACAGCCGCGATTGCCCCGAACTGACCAGCCTCCGCCCCACTGACGACGCCATACTGTCCCATCGCGCCAGCGGGCTGTTCGACCCCCGTTTCTGGGAGCTGGTCAAGATAGAAGGCCGGCTCGCCGGCTGCCTGCTTCTGGCCCCTCTAGCCCACGGCCCGGTCATGGAGGTCGTTTACATGGGCGTCTGCCCGGTCGCCCGCCGACGGGGCGTCGGCACGCTGCTCCTGCGTCGCGCCATCCAGCAAAGTCGTCGTGCTAACTTGCGTCGTCTGACACTAGTTGTTGACGGTCGCAACACGCCGGCCCGGCAACTCTACGAGCGCTTCGCGCTGCGCCCAGTCGCGCGCCGCAACGCCAGTTTGTACCTCTGGCCACCATCCGGCACGTGAACAACACGTTGGCGGACAGTGGACAGGATTGTGGACAACCTGTTAGCGCGCTTTTTTTTTCGTCGCTCAGTGGTTGCCACTTCTCGGCTTACGAACCTGTCGATTCTTTCGTCGGACTTATCCGTTGCCAGCACTGCCGTAGCGTGTTATCATTCGGTCCGCAAGTGAGCAAGAGGGAGTATCGTTGACGTTGCCGATTGTGCAGTGTCCCGTTTCGGTTGCTCAGTAAACCCCAACAACCCTTCTTCGAGGTGAGCCGTGCCTGAACCGGCCGTGGAGATGGTATGCACTATTCGCGATCGAGTTGCCGAGCTGGTTGGCGCTAACCGCTTTCGAACCTGGTTCGGCGACACAACCGAATTCTCCCTCGATGGCGAGCGACTGGATGTGACCGTTGCCAACGATTTCGTCGGCAACTGGATCACTTCCAACTACATGTCGCACCTGGTCGAGGCAACTCGGAACGTGATCGGCGCCGAGCCACGTGTCGAAATCCGCATACCCAGCCCGGGCTCAGCGCCACTCCGGCAATCTCAATCGCAGCAATCACAAGAACCAGGTGCCCCACGGGACGCCGGACCGCCAGGACGACTGGCAAGCCGCAAGCCCAGTGGCGGCAAACCCGCGCAAGAGAACGAGCGGCCGACGCTCCGCGGAGAGTTGAACTCCTATGTGGTCGGCCCCTCGAACGAGCTGGCTTTCTCGACCGCCTCGACCGTGATTCACCGGCCCGGCGAGAACTTCAAGCACCTGGTCATCCACGCCGGCTGCGGCTTGGGCAAGACCCACCTGCTCCAGGCAGTCTGCAACGGCGTCAGCCGACTGCACCCAACACTCCGCTGGCGTTACCTGTCGGGCGAGGAGTTCACCAACGAGTTCGTCTACGCCGTCAAGGCCGGACGCGTGGATCTCTTTCGGGCGCGCTTCCGGAACGTGGACGTGCTCGTCATCGACGACATCCACTTCCTCGCCAATAAGAAGGCCACGCAGGAGGAGTTCCTGCACACCTTCAATGCCATCGACTCCTCGGGCAAGACGGTCGTGCTCTCGTCCGACCGCCATCCCCGCTCCATCGCCCCCCTGAGCGACCCGCTGGCCAATCGCCTCATAGCGGCCATGGTCGTACAGATCGACCCGCCCGACTTCGCCGTTCGCCGCGAGATTCTCAGACGACGAGCGGTGGCCATGACGTGTGACCTGCCCGAGGACGTGCTCGACTACGTCGCCCGTCATGTGACGCGCAACGTCCGCGAGCTTGAAGGCGCCCTATACAAGCTCGTGGCGTACACGTCGCTGACCAAGGAGCCGCTTGGACTTGATCTCGCCCGCCGGGCCATCGCCGACTACATCGTGACTGGCCAGGCACCCGCGGGCGCCGACATCGAACGCCTCGTCGCCGCACACTTCGGCATCACCCGCGAGGCCCTACACTCGGCCTCGCGCGATCGCACTGTGACGCACGCTCGTGGCTTCGCGGCCTACCTTATTCGCAAGCACACAAGCATGAGCTTCCCCGAGATCGGCCGGCTCATGGGCAACAAGCAACACTCGACCATGCTGATGGCTACTCGCCGCGTGCAGAACCTGGTGGATCAGGACGGCGTGGTCGCATGGAAGACGCCCTGCGGACAGCGCGAGGAGTCGGCCCGCACCCTGCTCGAAGACCTGCAACAGCGTCTCGGCCAGGGCCCCGGCGGAGACTG
>CAZUCH010000336.1:0-4242 GCA_964619045.1 uncultured Planctomycetales bacterium
CGAGGTCTACTACTACCTGCCGCTCGACGCTGATGACGCCTGCAACTACTGGCTCGATGGCTCGCAGCACAACTGGGCCGACGAGTGGTGTGCCGCCAACCCCGGCGAATGCTCCAGTACGTCCTGTGCCCACTCTCGTTCGCTCAATTGCGACATGAAGGGCCGCGCTTTCTGGTGGATGATGGCCCGCATCGCCGGCTGGCCCGGACCCGATGGCCCCACCACCGGCGACCTCGATTGTGACGGCGACATCGACTTCGACGACATCGATCCCTTCGTAGCCGCCCTGAGCGGCCAAGCCGCATACGAGGCCGCGTACCCCGACTGCGACTGGTACAACGCCGACACCGACCACGACGGCGACGTCGATTTCGACGACATCGACCCCTTCGTAGCCCTATTGGCCGGCTGACGCAGGGCCACTGCTCTTGAGCAGTGTTTGCGGTGGCCGCCATCGACCGCCCCGCTGCTCAAGAGCAGCAATCGCCCCGAATCAGAACCGCGAGCGTCAGCGACCGGCCGGGTACCCGGTGCCACTGCTCTTGAGCAGTGTGTGTACTCCGGCGAACGGCCGGCTGCCACGCTCCTATTGACCGTGCTCTTTGACCATCAACCAGACCACGCTGCTAACGTCGCAGCCGAAAGCTGCCGCTTGGCCCACGAGGTTCAAGACCGGGCGCCAGACTACTGAGCCTGCTACAATGCGGCGTACACATCCAATAACGGCATGTTTGACGGAGACGCATCATGGCGAAGTGGACGTTGGCGAAGGGAATGACCTGGCGGATGAAGCTGGAGGAGGTCCACCCCAATCACGGGAAGCTCGTGGATACGCCGCTTTCGCTGCAGAAGCGGTACGGCGAAGGGAAGATGCTGATCCCCAGACCGCTGGATGTCGAGGCGGCGATCCACACAATCCCCGAAGGTGAGTTGACGACGCCCGCACGTTTGCGGGAGAAACTCGCGGCCGACGCCGGCGCGAACAGCGCCTGCCCCTTCTCGACCGGGATATTCGTCCGCATGGTCGCCGAGGCCGCCGATGAAGATCGCCTCGCTGGCAAGGAACCCATAGCGCCCTATTGGCGAATAGTGCGGGACGACGGCAAACTCAACGACAAGCTCCCCGGCGGCGTGTTGGCACAGGCCGCCATGCTAGAGCAAGAAGGGCTGACGATCCTAGAGGGCAAAGGCAAGCAACCGCCGCGAGTGGAGGACCACGAGAGCCGGATCGTATCCTGGTAGACCGCAGCGCCACCACAGGTCACTCCAGGCAGGGCGCTCCGCTCAACCCAGCATTCGCGTTGCATTCCTGGCTGCGATACCGAGAGTGACGAGTATCGACAGTGCGCCGCCGACGCAATAGAGTCGTGCTCTGTTCGCCGAGAACGGCTTGCGTCCCGCCACCAGAACGTGGCAGCCGTCGATGTCCACATTGGGGTACGACTCTTCAAGTAAGTCGCGACACTCTTGGTCAACTGAGAAGAGGATCGTGCCCTGAATGCCCTCCCTTGCCCCCGCCTCGTCGATGTCCGCTTCACAGTTCGCCTTCGGTAGTGAGACGATCACACTGAATCGAAACGATGAGATGTCGATCTGCTCAAGCGCTTCGTCTATCTTGGCGTCGGAGACGGAAGCGAGTTCTGCCAGATCGATGTTCATGTGCCGCGCACTTGCTCGTCTAAGTCGGCATATGAAACTGCCGGCACCCACGCGCCAGTCCAACCGGTCAGCCTCGTCTCGTAAACATACGCCGGCAGCAGAACGAAGTCTGTCATGACCACGTGGTAGTTCTCGCCCGGCCCCCAAGTCGACAGCCGTTCGCACGTGATAGTCTGCGGTTCCTCGCTGGTCCGGCCATGGAGATCAAGCTCGAATGCGCCGAGAACGATCAGCACGGCACCTCCGCACATCGCTAGAAGGCGTATGCGGACCGCCATACTCCCTTCAAAAAGAGCGTCGCCAAAAGCGGAGAGCCAGGCAACCAATGAAGGACGGTTCGCGCGGCCGGCTTCATCGCCACTCGGCGCTGGGGCATTCTGGGGCGACCGCCCGCCGCGCGCGCCGTCGGCGCTCTGACTCGCGTGGTACTCGTCAGTTCTCTCCACCGTGGTTCCGCTGCCAAGTTCCGCGAGTAAACCGTCGCCGAACAGGTCGTCCGCCACGACCACGTCGACGGGCTCTTCCCCGTGCGGGACCGTGAATGCTCCTTTGCATTTCGGGCAGCGCACGCGCTTACCCGCCACATGCGCCGACACACGCATCCGCGCACCGCAATCAGGGCATTCCGCCCGCACCCGTTCGTCCGCCGTCATGTCCTGCCCTCTATTGGTCTCTCGATGAACGTATCAACATCTTGCTCGTCGGCTGCGACAGCACCAAGCTGAGCGTGCGGCGTCAGGTTGCATGGGGTCGCTCATTTTCACGTATCGGCGCAGAGAGTGAATCACGCTGATTTCAACCAGCCGCAGAATCCAACGAACGATCAACCGACATTTCCACGACATCGCACCCTAGGTCGCCATCGTACGCGGCCGCGCCACCCGACTCAAGCTGGAGCGGCCTTACCCGCGGCACCAGCCAACGCCCATTCGCGAGTTGACCGTCCCCCTCATGCAACGATAATGACGACTTACGAGATCGTCTGGCGCACACCCTATTGAGAGATTGCCATGCGGGATATCACCGAACACCTGGTCGAGTTCATCAAGTCCACCTCGACGGACCTGCCGCCGGACGTCGAGCGGGCCTTGGCCGCCGCCCGCGATCGCGAGCAGGAGGCCTCCGCGGCCAAAGGGGCGATGCTGACGATCCTCGACAACGTGCAACTGGCGCGCAAGACGAGCCGGCCCATCTGCCAGGATACGGGCACGCCCAGCTTCTACGTCTGGTATCCGGAAGGCACGTCGCAGCGCCAACTCACCGCCCAGATCAAGGCCGCCGTGGGGATCGCGACCGAGCGAAACTACTTGCGGCCCAACGCCGTCGCGGCACTCTCGGGCAAGAACTCCGGCGACAACAGCGGCATCGATTTCCCGACCATCCACTTCCACGAGTGGGAGCACGATTACCTGCAGATCGGCCTGATGCTCAAGGGCGGCGGGTGCGAGAACTGCGGTGCCCAATACAGCATCCCCTCGCCGGAGATGGCCGCCGGTCGCGATATCCAGGGCGTTCGCAAGGCGGTCCTCACCGCCGCCTGCCAAGCCCAGGGTTTCGGCTGCGCCCCCGGCATCCTCGGCATCGGCATCGGCGGCGACCGGGCTACGGGCATAATCAAGGCCAAGGAGCAGCTCTTCCGCCCACTGCCGGATGCGAACCCCGACCCCGAGCTGGACAGGATGGAAAAGCAGCTCCACCGCGAAATCAACGAGCTGGGCATCGGCCCCATGGGCTTCGGCGGCCAAACGACCGTGATGGGCGTCAAGATGGCCGAGCTGCACCGTCTGCCGGCCTCGTTCTTCGTCTCGATCGCCTACATGTGCTGGGCGGATCGGCGAAAGACCATGACCATCAAGGCCGACGGCACAGTCACGATAACCGCGCCCGAATAGAGAAGCTGCGAGGCAACTGGTCGGGTGCGTCTTGACGCACCAATCAGTTGTGGGACCGGTTTGTAACCGGTCACTAGGGTGTGGGACCGGTTTGTAACCGGTCACTAGGGTGCCGCTTGACGCACCAATCGCTTTGCGGGACAACCAGGTAACGAGGTACTACGTCGTGCGGAACAACTGGCCGCCGAACACGTTGCCCGATCCGCGAATGGAGAAACATAGATGGCTACCAAGCTGACCGTCCCGATCACCGAGGAACAGGTTCGCGGTCTGAAGATCGGCGACCAAGTATTGGTGAGCGGAGTAATCTTCACCGGCCGTGACGCCGCCCACAAATACATGAGCGAGAACTTCATCAAAGGCGCCTGCCCCGACTCCGAAAAGGACATGTACGCGCTGCTCAGGAAAGGACTGGCCGGCGGCGTGATCTACCACTGCGGCCCGGTGGTGCATAAGCGCGACGACGGCAAGTACGAATTCGTCGCCGCCGGCCCTACCACGAGCATCCGCGAGGAGCCCTACCAGGCGGACGTGATTGGGCACTTCGGACTGCGCGCCGTGATCGGCAAGGGCGGAATGCGCGGCAAAACACTGGCCGGCTGCCGGGAACACGGCGCCGTCTACCTCCACGCCATCGGCGGGGCCGCGCCGCTCATCGCCGAGTGCGTCAAGGAAGTCGTCGCCGTTCACA
>CAZUCH010000337.1:0-4232 GCA_964619045.1 uncultured Planctomycetales bacterium
GAACACGGTCCAGTCGTGGCGGCTATGTGCCCGCCAGCCTCCGAGAAAGGCCCGGTGGCTGCCGCCGTTGTACGGCTGAAGTGCCAGAACGTTCATGGTTGGCCCGCAAGATACGCGCTGTTAAGGCCGGGTGAGAAGCCCGTGAGTTCTACGGCCATCAATCGTCCTGATCGGGTTCGGTCGCTGGGCCGGCCTGCCTCTCGGCTTCCAGGATCGCCAAGTGTCGCACGAGTAGCGTGACATCGCGCCGCACGCGCCGCAGACGGATGTATATCGCCCAGAAGCCCATCAGCATGATCACCACGGCGCAGTAGAAGACCAGGTCGGCGCCGCGGCCGATGCCCAGCATATCGGCCACCCGCGTCGTAACTTGCGGCCACAGGATCGCCACGCCCGCCGCCAGCAAGACTGAACACCAGATCAGCCCTTCGCGCCGACTCGCCCAGCCGCGGGCCAAGGCCCACAGACTGCCGGCCAGCAGCACACCAACCAATGGCAGCAGGATATTCTGGAACAGGGCCAGACCTAGCAGGTTCATCGCGCCACCCGTCCTATCAGGTAGTGGGAGATCACGCGCAGGGCGTCGCGCAGTGATTGTCCCTTGGCCAGAGAGTACTTGGTATAGCGAATCTGCACGCCCACCTCGCGATACGGCAGCCCGGATCGACGGACCAGGTCGATGATCTCGCTGGCGTGTGCCATGCGGTCCATCGAGATCTGAATGCACTCGGCAGCCTGGCGCGAGAAAGCTCGCATCCCGTTGTGGGCGTCGGTCAGTGGCATCCGATTCACGATGCGTGTGAACAGCACCGCCAGCCGCAGTAGCAGGCGTCTGGTCGGTGGCATGGCGATCGTCGTGCCCAGGAATCGCGAGCCGAGTGTGATTTCGCACTCGCCGGCGTGGATCGGCTCCAAGAGAGCGGCGATGTCCCCGGCGCAGTGCTGGCCATCCGCATCGAACGTGACGACGTACCGGGCTCCGCGTCGCAGGGCGAATTCGATCCCGGTCTGGAGGGCCGCTCCTTGCCCGCGGTTGATGGAATGCGTCAGCACGTATGGGGCCAGGCGCCGGGCGAGCGCGGCGGTGTCGTCGCTAGACCCATCGTCAACCACGACTACGTTTGGGTAGACGGCGACCAACTCGCGCAGCACACTCTCGACGCAGGCCGCCTCGTTATGGGCCGGCATCACCACGAACGCAGTCTGACGCAACTCGTCGGCTACTGGCACGGACTCCATGACACTCCGGCTCCGGTGGCACCGGCATCTGGCCGGTGGATTCACAGGCTGGAAGCCTGTGCCACAAATACTGGGGTTGGCTCTAGTCGCAGTATAGGGCGTCAACCCGGCAATCCAAACCGGGTGGCGTTGCACGTCGCCGCCGGCGCGTGCTACGATTGAGGAATGTCCGGCCGACAATCCCAACAACGTGCCCGGAGAGAGACGCGATCGGCGCCGCCGCCTCAGCGCGCCTGGTTGGTGTGGATAGTCGTCGCGACCGGGGCCGTAGCGCTTGCCGACAGCCTCAGCGGCGTCTTCATGCTCGATGATTACCGGCACATCGTGAGCAACGAGAGTATCCGCGACCTCGGCCAGCCGGCCCGGATTCTGCTGACCGGCTATCGACCGATCGTCAACCTGACGCTCGCGCTCAACTACGCCATCGGCGGGGACAGCCCGCGCGGCTACCACGTCGCGAACGTCGCCATCCACCTGCTGGCCGGCATGACGCTCTTCGGGATTATCCGCCAAACGCTTCTCTTGCGGCGATTCGGTGAGCAGTACCGCGAATCCGCCCCCTGGTTGGCGCTGATCGTCGCCTTGCTGTGGACCGTTCATCCGCTCCAGACCCAGAGTGTGACCTACGTCATCCAGCGCGGCGAATCGCTGATGGGGCTGTTCTATCTGCTTACGCTGTACTGCGTGATCCGCGGGGCGACCGCCGCCGAACCGGGCCGCCGACCGATGATGTGGTACGGGGCGGCGGTGCTGGCGAGCGTGCTCGGACTGGGCTGCAAGGCCGTTATCGTCACCGCCCCGGCCGTCGTGCTGCTGTACGATTGGCGGCTGCTCTCAGGCTCACTCCGCGACACACTCCGGAAGCGCTGGGGACTGTACGCCGGTCTGGTCGCCGGCTGGGGGTTGCTGGGCGTGACGGGATTGCTCCGCGGCGTGTTCTTTGCCGAGCCCGGCGCGTCTGTCGCGATGGGCTTCGGTTATCAGGGCGTCACTCCGACCGAATACCTGCTCACGCAGGCCGGCGTGTTGGTGCATTACATCCGCCTGGCCTTCGTGCCGTATCCGCAATGCCTGGACTACAACTGGCCCGTGGCTCGCTCGGCGGCCGCGATTGTCATCCCGGGGATCATCGTTGTGGCCCTGTTGATCGGGAGCATTTGGGCGGTCGCTCGGAAACACTGGGCGGGCGTCGCCGGGGCGTGGTTCTTCATCATCCTGGCGCCCACGTCGAGCTTCATCCCGATCAAGGACATCGCTTTCGAGCATCGCATGTACCTGCCGTTGGCTGCGGTGATCGTGGTGGTGCTGGGGGCGGCACGCTGGTTGCTAAACCGACTCGTCGAGCGCGGCACCCTGACCGCGCCTCGGCGAGGAGCCATCCAAGTCGTGATCGTGATCGGGCTGGTCGGGCTGCTGTCGGGACTGACCGTGGCCCGCAACCTGGACTACCACTCGGAAGTGGGCATGTGGCGCCAGGTGCTGGCCCAGCGCCCGGACAACGCGCGGGCCTGGACCAACTTGGGGCTGGCCCTGAGTCGGTCGAGTCGCACGGACGAAGCCCTCGAGGCCTGGCGCCGCGCATCCGAGATCGACCCGGAGTCGAGCGCGCCGCATGTCAACCGGGGCAAGGCCCTGATCAAGCTCGAACGCTTCAGCGCGGCCGTCAGCGCCCTGGAAGCTGCCGTTGACGCCGGCGCCACGGATGCACACGTCTTCGGCGACTTGGCCGCGGCCTACTGGCGTACAGGTCAACGGAACGAGTCACTGGCCGCATACGAGCGGGCAATCGCGGCGGCCCCCGCAAGACCACGCTATCGCCGCCTGCTGGCCGAGAAGCTGGTCCAACTCGGTCGCTCGGACGGAGCCATCTACCAGTATCAGGCCGCGCTGCGCATCGAAGAGCTGGATGCCGCCCAGCTCGCCGCAGCCGGCCAAGCGGCACTGCGGCAAGAGCAGCCCGAGGCGGCCGTGGCGGCTCTGCGATTGGCCCTGGAACAGAACCCTCGACTTGTGCAGGCTCACTACGATCTGGGCATTACCCTGTGCGTGCTGCGTCGTGGCGACGAGGGTCGGGCCGAGTTCGAGCGTGTGCTGGAGCTGGATCCCGACCATCAAGAGGCGCGCCAGGCGCTGCGCAAGCTCGCCGAATCGCCCGCTCAGCCGAAAGCCACGCCGTGAGTGGCGACCTGGTCAGCCTCGTTATCCCTGGTCGCAACTGTGGTGGCACACTACGCCAATGCTTGGCGGCTGTCGTCCCGCTGCTCGACGACGCCGAGTCGCGGTTGGCCGAGATCATCTTCGTCGACGACGGCTCAACCGACGACACGCCTCGCATCGTCGCCGAGTTCCCGCCCGTACGGCTCATCGCGGGCACCGGCACCGGCCCGGGGGCGGCCCGCAATCTGGGCTGGCGAGCCGCCGCCAATCCGCTCGTGTGGTTCGTCGATTCCGACTGCGTGGCCGAGCCCGACGCCCTCCGCCTGTTGTTGCCCCACATGGACAATGTGCCAAGTGCCACTGCTCTTGAGCAGTGCTCCGAGATGGACGACGCATGCGTCGGCGGAGTCTCCGGCAGCTACGGTAACATGGAGACCGGCTCGCTACTGGCCTGCCTCATCCACGAGGAGATCATCGAGCGTCATCGTCGCATGGCGACGCGCGTCGATTTTCTGGCCACCTTCAACGTGCTCTATCGCCGGGCGGCCTTGGAGCAGGTCGGCGGTTTCGACGAGCGCTATCTCAAGGCCCAGGACGCCGAGCTATCATTCCGCGTCGCGCGTGCCGGCTACGAGTTGCACTTCGAGTTCGAGTCGCGCGTCAAGCACTATCACGCCGCCCACTGGGGCCGCTATCTCAAGACTCAGCGGCACCAAGGCTACTGGCGTGTCTACCTGCACATGACCCACCCCCGCCATTCGGCCGGCGACTCCTACAGCAGCCTGGTCGATCACCTCCAACCTCCGCTGGCGATGCTCAGCCTGGCCGCGCTGCCG
>CAZUCH010000338.1:0-4210 GCA_964619045.1 uncultured Planctomycetales bacterium
CAAAGAGCGTGCAATACACCGTCCAAGGCCAACGCGCCGACCTCGCCGGGCCCGTGAGCCCGATCTTCACGGTGAACTTCGGCAAACTGCCCAGCGGCAAACGAACCGCGAGCGTCGCCGCCGCCACCACCGGCAACCACGCCGCCGCCGACGCAGCCCGCCACAACGTCAACATCCCCGCGCCCGCCAGCCGCGTCCAAACCGTGTGACGGTTCCGGGCTGGCGCAAGTGGCACGAGTCGGAACGCACAAGTGGGAACATGCCGACGCGAGAAGCCGTCGGCATGCCACCCGGCCAGCAGCGTCCAACCGATGTGACGGACGCGGGCCGGCACAAGGTGTGTAGGTCGGGTCCGCAGACCCGACACGAATTCCGGCGGCGATGGAATGTCGGGTCTGCGGACCCAACCTACGCCGCTATGGAACGTCGGGTCTGCGGACCCAACCTACGCCGCTATGGAACGTCGGGTCTGCTGACCCAACCTACGCCGCTATGGAACGTCGGGTCTGCGGACCCAACCTACGCCGCTATGGAACGTCGGGTCTGCTGACCCAACCTACGCCGCTATGGAACGTCGGGTCTGCGGACCCAACCTACGCCGCTCCGCATCGCTGCGCGCCCCCCCCACGCACGGTCGGCTATCGTCGCCGAGCAAACCCGAGCACGCCGCCCGCAATCAGCAGAGCCAACGCACCCGGCTCGGGAATCGTGTACTTGACCAGATCGTAGTTGTCCGGTCCCGAAAGGTCCGTGAACTCGGCCAGCCACAGGTGCGTGCCATCGAAGGCACTGCCCTGCACCCAGAATCCCGAATGTTCTTCCGGGCCAAGGTACGAGAAGCCGGCCAGGTCGAACGAATGCAATTCCCCCGTGTCGACCGAGGCATGGTTGATCATCGCCACCACGGTGTCATCGATCACCTCGATCGACGAGAAATTGCTGCCCTGCAGGAAATCGATGTTCCGCCTGCGGAGCATCGCTCCCGTCGACAAGTCATACTCGTAGATCAGCTCCGTCCACGGCGAGTAGGGGCCATCAGTGGCCGAGGCATAGAGCGTGTCGCCGGCGATGCACAGTCCGCCAATGTTGTTCCACTTCTCGCCCGTCTCGACTTGATACGCTTCGACGACCGTCTGAAGCTCGGGATCGATCCGGTACAGCGCACTCGTGCCGTCCCCGTCCCACTCCGACCAGGTCCCGTACAACATACCACTGGCATCATCGCCGGCCAATCCCATGCCGTACCGTGCGATCCCGCACGGGAACGAATCGAGCACGATCGTCGGGTCAGCCGGCTCACGCTCCACGATCCTGAACTGGTCGGCAGCGCTTCCCTCCAGCACGAACATCCGCCCGTTCAGAAACGCGAGTCCGCGCAACTGGTCGTCTCCGAAGCCGCTATACCGCGCAACCTCCTCCAGTGTGAATACCCCGCCCCACGATGGGCCCACCGCGCCGATCGCGCCCCACAACACAAGTCCAATGCCAACCTGACCGAATCTACTCTTCGCTTTCATCCGGGATTCTCCATCTGCCAGACTTCTGAGCATCATTTTGCCGCATGGAGACTCTCGATTCAACCGGGCATCGAGGACCTAACTCATCCCCCCTTCGTTACGACTAGATGCGGCCGTCGCAAGGCTCGATCGGCGCTCAGCCTCCGGGGCCTGTGAAAACCGCCTGAAACTCGGCGAAGTCCGCGAGATCAACATCGCCGGCACCGTCCCAATCGGCACCGTTGCAGCCCGCCGGAAAGACGATGTCCGGACCCGCCAGGCAGTCGCCGAGAGCGTTGAAGTCGTCGATGTCCACGTCATAATCGCAGTCGAGATCGCCCATGACCGGCGGCACCCATACGCGTGCCGAGACCCGCTCTTGTGCCGCCGAGAGCATACCCGGCCAGGCCGTGTCATCGATCGGGAAACCGTAGTCGGCCGTGAACAGGCTTCGAAGATCCTCGCCGGCTGAAGCACTCAGGGCCGCGACGAACCACGTCGACTGCTTCTCGATCGTGTCGACTGTGAAGGGCAGGGGCTCGTTGGCCGGCAGAAACGCACTGAACAGACCGTACCAGATCGCAGCGCCGTAAACGTCGTACATCTCGCACAGGATTCCATCCAGTGTGTCCGGATCGAGATCGTTGTAGTAGTCGGCTCCGGAGCTCTGGTATTCCTCGGCCGCGCCGCGAAAGACGGAGACGTAGTTCAGATAATGCTGATCGATATCGTCGATAGCCAACTGCCCGAGCGTCGCGGGACAAGACATGATGTCCTGCCAGGACCACAACGCCGCCAACGACGCAAACCCCTCGCAATACGCGACGTTGTGGTTCCCCGACGGCCCGCCGCAGAAGTTGCCAAAACCCCACGACGCGAACGTGAAGTTGTGCCCCATCTCATGGAACAGCACGAGCCATTGCGGCGTGCGATTCTCGGGTATGTTGACGATGTAGCAACTGTTGTGAATCGGGTTGCCGAAATGCCAGCCCAGCCGGACCGGATTGCCGCTGGCACCGCACGGAACCGTGGCCGGATCGTCGGTGACGTCGAGCACGAAGTAGTGTCTGCCGCCGTTGAACGGCATCGTGCCTATGCCGGTCTGCTGCGCCGCGTAGGCCATACTCATCGCCGCGACCACCTGAAACTCCGTCGTGATCTGGTCCAGATCGACCCCTTCGATTTCCGCCGGCAGATAGAGCGACAAGTCCGCGGCCGCGTACATCTGATGTTCAACTCCCAGATCATCGCTGGTGACACGAATCAGCGCCCCGTTGTCCGAATGCAGCCCATCGGCCCAGACGTTGACATACGGCATGTCGTTGAACTGGGTCGGTACCGCGTGGGCCGTGACCAGGCCGGTATCGTCAACGCTGGCGACAGCCGGATTCGTGCTCTCGAAAGTCAGATGGTATTGATCGAGCGGCTGTGGATTGCCGTCCGCGTCACGGACCTCGACAGTCAGTTGACCGGTCGCCGGCCCCGTCGGGCACAGCATCAGCAACGGCGACGTAATCTCCACGTGCGCGGGCGGCGTATAAGGCAGTGTATCCGCCACCGCAACCGCTGTCTCCGAGTTGAACGAGACAACCAAACCGTCCACGGAGTACGCCGCATCGCACCGCCAGTGGAACTGCTCCGGATTGGCGATCTGCGCGAGACCGATTGTCATTTCGATCCGATTTGCTTCGACTGTGACCGTTCCCATCCCGCCGCCGGGCAGCGATCCGGTGATGTCCACGAAACCGACCATCTGGTCACCGGCGATAACCGCGCGCACATTGAACTCGCTCCCCAAAGCGCCGTGCGGCTGCCCAGTGTCAGGATCATTGTCGGCGTCGACAAACCAGATGTACACGAGCGTCTCATTGCTCGGCAACGGTACCGGTATTTCGCCGCGAGTCTCCATCACGAACGTCAACAAACCGCCGTCCTGCTCGATCGAGGCGTTGATGATATCCACGCTGGCCTCGACCGCCGGTTGCTCCGGGTCGGTCAGTTGGCCGATCAACTCACCGGCAAATGCCGGCGCGGCACCGGAAATCAGCAAAACACCGGCGACGATCAACTTGGATGTGCTTCCGCACTCATGATGCATGGCTCGTCCCTCACTCGAATCCCGGCGACACGGAAACCGATATGGCATCACGCGGCTCACAAGAACCGCGGCGACTGATCATGAACTGCGGGCCGGTGAACACCTGCTGGAACCACGCGAAGTCCGCCAGGTCGTTGTCGCCGTCGTGATCGAAGTCAGCGCACGCGCAGACCGGCTGTGGCAGCCAGACGTCGGGGCCCGCCAGGCACTCGTACAGACGGTCAAAATCAGCGGAGTCCACGTCGTTGTCGCAGTCGAAGTCCGCCGACAGAGGAGCCTCCCAAGGCCGCGCCATGATCCGCGCCTCGGCCGCCGCAAGCATGCCCGGCCACGAGGACTCGTCGATCGGGAAGCCGTACTCGGTGGCGAAGCGCTCACGCAGATCCTCACCGGCGGAGGCACTCAGCGCGGCGACCAGCCATGTAGCCTGCTTTGCGTCGTTATCCAGGACGACCGGCAGCGGCTCGTCGGGCGGAACGAACGTGCTGAACAGGTCGTACCACGCTTCGGACGTGTAGTCGTCGTACATCTCCCAGAGGATGTCACAGATATCCCCTACCGTAACGTCGTGGTCGGCGGCGCCGGCGGCCAAGGAGTCGTGAAGAGCCTGTCGTCC
>CAZUCH010000339.1:0-4198 GCA_964619045.1 uncultured Planctomycetales bacterium
GGCACAACGTACATAACGCGCTGGCGGTGATCGCCGGCGCCTCCGACTGCGGCGTCGCGTGGAAAGACATCGTCCGGGGTCTGGCGGAGTTTCGCGGCGTGCGGCGCCGGCTCGAACAACGAGCCGCACCTGGCGACGTATGCGTCGTGGACGACTACGCCCATCATCCGACCGAGATTCGGGCTACGCTGCAAGCCGCCCGCGAACGGTTCAACCCCCGGCGACTGTGGTGCGTGTTTCAGCCGCACCAGCACTCGCGCACACGTTTTCTGCTCGACGACTTCGCACGCAGCTTCAAACAGGCCGACCGCGTGATCGTCCCGGACATATACTTCGTGCGTGACAGTCAACGCGATCGCGAGGCGGTCAGCGCCGAGGACCTGGTCCGCCTGATCCGCGAGCGCGGCGGGGCCGCCGACTATGTGGGCGACTTCGGCGCGATCGTCGATCTACTGGCGCGCGAGACGCAGGCCGGCGACGTCGTACTGACAATGGGGGCGGGCAATATCTGGAAGGTGGCCGATGCACTGGCTGGCCGGCTTGGAGAGAATCAGCGCGACTGACGCGCCGTTGGCCGAGCTCACTTGGTATGGGCTCGGCGGGCCGGCGCGCTGGTTGCTTTCGCCGGGCTGCGAGGAGGAACTGGCCACGATCCTGCGGCGCTGCGCGCAGCACGATATCGACTGGCGCGTGCTGGGGCGAGGCGCCAACGTGCTGGTACGCGACGAGGGTTTTGATGGCGCCGTCATTCGGCTCAGCGCGCCGCACTGGCAAACCGTGAGTTTCGAGTCGCCACTCGTCACGGCCGGCGGCGGGACCGACTTCCCAGGACTGGTCAAGGACAGTGTCGATCGCGGACTGGCCGGGCTTGATAATCTGGCCGGCATACCAGGCACCGTGGGCGGCATCATCCGCATGAACGCCGGCGGCAAGTACGGCACAGCCTCGGAGTACGTGAGCCAGGTGCGACTCATGACGCGCGACGGCGAGATCGAGACGCGCACGGCGGACCAACTGGGGTTCGCATACCGGCACTGCGAACTGGACGGGGCGCTCGTGCTAGCGGCCACGTTCGAGCTCACGCCAGCCGACCGCGAGACGGTACGCGGTCGTTTCCGTGCGGTTCTCGGCGACAAGGGGGCAACCCAGCCGCCGATGGGAGCCCACTCGGCCGGTTGCATCTTCAAAAACCCGCCTGGTGAGCCGGCCGGCAAGCTGATCGACGTGGCCGGGCTGAAAGGGCAACGGATCGGCGGCGCCACGATCAGCGAGCGGCACGCCAACTTCATCGTGGCCCACCCCGGCGCGTGCGCTCGTGACGTGCTGGACTTGATCGACGTCGTCCGGAAGCGAGTGCGCAGCGCGACCGGCGTTGAGTTGGAATTGGAAATCGAAGTTTGGTAGGAACGACATGACGCAACGCAACGAACCACACAATACTCAGCCGCCCGCCCTCACGCCGCTACGGGTTACGGTGCTGTGCGGCGGGCCGAGCGCCGAGCGGGAGATCAGCCTGCAATCGGGGCGGGCGGTGGCCGAGGGACTGCGGCGGGTCGGACACACGGTCTTCGTCGCCGACATCGGCCCGGACGACCTCCAGGCTCTCGATCATCCCGCCGACGTGGTTTTTCCAGCTCTGCATGGCACGTTCGGCGAAGATGGGACTCTGCAGCGTATCCTCGCGGAACGTGGCATACCGTTTGTCGGCTCCGACTCACGCGCCTCGGCCCTGGCCATGGACAAAGTGGCGACCAAGACCATGCTGAGCGAAGCCGGCATCGACACCCCGACGTTCGAAGTGTGGGATCAAGCCACGCTCGACGCACGCGGCATGACGGACATTACGCTGCCGGTCATGGTCAAGCCCGTCGACCAGGGCAGCAGCGTCGCGACATCCATCGTGCAGAACGCCACGGAGTTCCTCCCGGCCGTCCGCGAGACGATCAGCCACTTCGGCCGGGCGCTGGTCGAGCGGTGGATCGATGGGGACGAGGTGACGGTCGGAATCGTCGGCCCGCAGACGCTGCCGCCGGTGTGCATTCGCACGAAACACAAGTTTTATGATTTTCATGCGAAATACGAAGACGATTCGACGGAATTCCTGTTTGAGACGGAGTATTCGGCGCGGGTTTTCGAGCGAGCGCGGGTTTTGAGCCGCCAGGCTTTCGACGTGCTGGGTTGTCGGCATTTGTCACGTGTGGACTGGATCGTTGACACCCAGGAGCGATTGTGGTTTCTTGAGATCAATACGCTTCCGGGCTTCACGAGCCATTCGATCGTGCCGCTGGCCGCCGCCCGCGTAGGTTTGCAGTTCGATCAGCTCGTGGACCGCCTTGTCCGCATGGCATATGAGGAAAGCCGTTGAGCCGCACCGCTGCCAAACGACCCAGCAAACGCAGCCGCGCCAAGAAGCCCGGCGGCGGATTTCGCCTCTCGCCGCAGGCTTGGTGGCGTATGTGGTCGCTACTCGGGTGGTCGGCTGCCGCCGTGATCGTGATCTTCGGTTTGAAGTACCTCGACGGGCATGTGCGTGAGACGCAGCCGGTGGTCGTCGAGCAGCTCGAGTGGGACGATCTGCCTCAGTGGCTGGACGATCCCGCGCATCAGCCCGAGTTGGACGCGATCGGCGCCGCCGCCGGCGTGCGTCAGGGTGACGATCTGCGTGATCCGGAGCTGTGCGAGCGCGTGACTGCTGGCCTCTTGGCTTGCCCGTGGGTGGCCGAGGTACACGATGTGTCCAAGCAGCCCGGCGGAGTTGTGCGAATCAGTGCCAGCTACCGCGAGCCGTTTGCATATGTCAACGTCAATGGCCGGGCCTACCTCGTGGACGAAGCCGGCGTGCGACTGCCAAGCGAATCCAGCACGGCATTCCTGAAATCAGCCGACTGGTTCGTCGTCACGGGCGTGACCGCTCCCATGCCAGACTGTGGCGCTGAGTGGAGCGGAGCCGACCTCAGTGCCGGCCTCCGACTGGTGCGCTTCCTCCAGGATGCCGCCGCAAAGGGCAAGCTGCCATTCCGTTCATGGATCAAGTCGATAGACGTGGCCAACGTGGCTCGGCGTGTAAGCCGATTCGACGGCGAGCTGCGCATCCGCACGATTCACCCCGATTGCTACGTGAACTGGGGCCTGCCCCCCGGCGATGAATACCCGATCGAAGCCGAGGCCGAACTGAAGCTGGGCTATCTCCTCAACGAATTCGCGAAGCACGGCGGCCTGCCGCGCCAGACGATCGACGTGCGAGACTGGGACCGCTACAAGATGCGGAAGCCGACTGGAGATCAAAGCCGCTCGTAGAGACGGCTGACGGGAGCGAGACCGATGGATTACAACAATCTGCCAAATGCTGTTCTGGACGCTATCAGCCAGCACGTACCGCCCGAGGCGACCTGGATACCGACGCTGATGCTGGCGGTGACGGCGTTTCTGGGCGTGATGTTCATGGTGAAGGGCGCCCGGATGGCACCCGCTCTGTCAGCGATCGTGTTCGCCTTGATCGGCGGGGTTGTCGGGACGTTCTTGCCCCCGCTGCTGGGCACGCCGGTGTGGCCCACGATTATCGTGAGCGGGGCCGCGGGGCTGGTGTTGGGGCTGCTGCTGTTCAAAATCTGGCTGGCGGTGCTGGTCGGCGCGTGCCTGGCCTGCGCGGGCGTCAGCCTGTACTCCGGGCAGGTTCTGCGCGAGCCTCTAAGCGAGTATCTGGCAGCCGGCCTGGACACGCAGCAGCAGTTGGTAACGCTCCCGGCGGCGGCCGATGGCACTGTGGAGCTGCCTTCGCCCGGCGAGGAGCTGGGCAATTTGTGGGCGTATTTGTCCGATAACGTCGGCGGTTTCCAGATGAGTCTCTTCGCAATCGTGATCTCGACCGGGGTGGCGGGGCTGATTTTCGGGCTGGCGCTGCCGAAGGCGGCCCGTTCGTTCGTCGCCGCTACTCTGGGCACCGGGCTGCTGCTCCTGGCGGCGGGCGCGTTCACGCGAGCTTACTGGCCGGCTGGCGTGAGCTGGCTCAACCAGTGGGGGCTGCTGACCGCCGGAATCCTGTGGTGCGTGTCGTTGGTCTACAATATCGCCGATCAACGGCCGGCACGTCCGAGAAAAACCGCGGAAGACGAGGCTGAAGGGGCCTCGGCGTAGTCCGCCGGCATGTCGGCTCGGGGGACTTGCCGTAGCCGTTGAACGTATCTCACCATACTACTGT
>CAZUCH010000340.1:0-4196 GCA_964619045.1 uncultured Planctomycetales bacterium
TGTGGAGCCTGAACGGGCCGCTGATCAAGCTGCTGGATCAGGAGCACGTCCCCGCCGTCACGATCGCGTGTTACCGCTCGCTATTGGGTGGAATCGTGTTTTTGCCCTTTGCGTTGCGGCACATGGGCACTTTGCGGGGGACGCAGCCGGCGTGGCCGATTGCGTCCGTGCTGATGTTCACGCTGATGACCGCCTCGTTTGTCATAGCCACTACGATGGTCGAGGCGGCCAACGTCATCGTGTTGCAGTATACGTCGCCGATCTGGGTCTTTCTGCTGGCACCGTTGTTACTGGGCGAGCGGCCGAGGCGCGTGGAGGGGCTGGTGTTGCTGGTCGCGATGGCCGGCGTGGGCGTGATCTTCTGCGGGAATCCCGCCACGAGTATGCCGGGGCTGAGCGTGGCGCTGGTGAGCGGGTTGGGCTACGGCACGCTCACGGTTACCCTGCGGGCGCTGCGGAACGTGCATCCGACGGTGGTCGCCGGCACGAACGCGCTGGGGTCGGGGTTGCTGCTGATCGTGCCGGTCGTGCTGTGGGGCACGTTCATGCTCAGCGGCTACCAGTGGTTCCTGATGCTGCTGCTGGCACTGGTGCAATTCACGCTGCCGTACGTGATGTTCTCCTGGGCCTTGCGTTATGTGGAGGCCCACCGCGCGGCTCTGATCCTCCTGATCGAGGTCGTGCTGAACCCAGTTTGGACGTTCTTGCTGGTCGGGGAGGTGCCGCCGATCGCCACGCTGATGGGCGGACCGTTGATCCTGCTGGGCGTGGCCGGCTGGCTGTTGCTGGCTTGGCGGCGCGGTCGGGTGGCCGCGACGCGCGGGGCAACGCCCTGAGCAAGTCCCGCGCCGCCCGCGTTTGCGGTACAATCCACCCGATCGGCATACTTCGGCCGCCCGATTGGCACTTAGGATAGGCCCAGCGAGGACCATGGCACAGACGGCGTTTGTTCTGCTATTGACCGAGAGCCAGGACGTTGGCGAGCGTCTGCGGGATGTGCTGCGCGAGCGGCATGCTCATTCGTGCAACGCGGTTACGGACTTGCCCGCGGCCCTCAACTCGATTCGGGCCAAGGCGCCCGACGTGGTTGTGATCGAGTCGCGCGGTGACGCCTCGCAGGCCGCCGGCCTGATTGTGAAGCTCCTGGAGAGTCTTGCTCCGGAAGCGGCCCTGCTGGTGGGTGGGCGGGGCGATTTACCCGAGGGGCGCCGCGTGTCGGTCGCGCGGCTGCCTGATACGGCCGACCTCGACAAGCAGGCCGAAACGATCAGCGCGGAGGCGTCCCAGGCGGTGGCGCGGCGAGAGGATCGGCTGTTGAAGGAGTCGATCGCCGGCCAGCACTATGAGCCCTTCGAGGGGATCGTGGGCAATTCGCCCCCGATGCGGCGCATCATCGAACGGATCAAGAAGGCGGCCCGTAACAAGCTGACAGTGCTGATCTTAGGAGAAACGGGGACGGGTAAGGACTTGATCGCTGATGCGATTCACAAGCGTTCTGATCGGGCGAATAGACCGATGAAATCGGTGAATTGCGCCGGTCTCAACGAGAGTCTGTTGGAGAGCGAGCTGTTTGGGCATGTGCGGGGTGCTTTCACAGGTGCCGTGCAGGATCGCAAGGGCTATTTTATGGCGGCCGACGGCGGCACGCTGTTCCTCGACGAGATCGGCGACATGCCCATGAACATGCAGTCCAAGCTGCTGCGGGTGCTCGAACGGCGTGAGATTACGCCGGTGGGCTCGACCGAGGTACGGCGTGTGGATGTGAGGGTGGTTGCGGCGACGAACTCCGATCTTCAGAAGAACGTGGCAGAGCATAAGTTCCGTGAGGATCTATACTACCGGCTCAACCAGTGGGTGATCGCGGTGCCGCCGCTGCGCGAGCGGCGTGAGGATATCCCGCTGCTGGCGGACCACCTTCGGCAACGTGCCAATAGGACGCACGACATGAGTTGCGAGGGTGTGTCGAGCGCGGCGATGGGGCACTTGACCAGATACTACTGGCCGGGCAACGTTCGCGAGTTGGCCAACGTGATCGAGGCGCTGGTGGTCGAGGTGGAGGATCGCCAGATCGAGGCGGATGATTTTCCGGAGTACATTCGTGGCACGCGTGAGTTGGTGCCCGCGTCGACGGCGGGCATGGTGGGGCTGACGATGGCCCAGGTTGAGCGGATGATGATCGAGCGGACGCTCCAGGCGACGGACGGGAACCGCGAACAGGCAGCCAAGATTCTCGACATCGGAACAAGGACTCTCTATCGAAAAATAAAAGAGTACGGGTTATAATATGATTGGGGCTTGGCACGTGGCTGCAGCGTGTTGGCCGGGTTCCGATTGCCGGTCCTCGGTGGCCAGACGCCCCGCGAGCGAGTTCTGCAGCCCCATGAAGGGCAACTGCTAATGAAGGGAAACGCCAAGAAACTGGTAACGGCGATTGCGCTACTGGGAATCGCCGCGGGCGTGTATTTCGTGTTTGGGCGGTCCTCGTCGTCGATATCGAACTCCAATGAGTTCATCTGCGTTGAGACCGGCCAGGTGTATACGCTCAGCGGCAGTGACATTCCGGCCATTATGCCGGCTGCGAATCCGGATACGGGGCGTTTTACGCTGTTGCCGCTCGATCAGAGAAGTGGCGGGCAATCCGTGGTCAAGCTGTTTATCTACGAGGCGCTCCAGGATCCCGAGTTCAAGGAGTTGTGCAAGTATGTCGACCATCACACATACAAGGTGCTGGACACGCCGCGCTAGGCGTGTGACGGCTGCGAATGGCGGTGGTACTCGGGCAGCCGCCGGCTTCACGTTGATCGAATTGCTGGTCGTGGTAGCGATCATCGCGCTGCTGATATCCATCCTGCTGCCCAGTTTGGCGGCGGCGCGCGAAAGCGCGCGATCCGTCGCTTGCGGCCAGCGGCTACGCGACATGGGCAACGGCCTGGCGACCTACTTCGCCGAGAACAAGGATTGGATTCCGGGCCATAACACTTCCGGAGTCTGGACCCAGGTGGCCAGGACGTACGGCACGCCGGAGTGTTTCTCGAATTCTAAGATGCCGGTGGCGGCGGGGGATTGGATGACCCCCATCTACTGCCGCACCACTGCGCTGAAGACCAACCGGGCGCAGCGAATCCAGGAACTCCTGCGGGAGTTTGCGTGCCCCTCGCAGGCCGCCGGCGCCGGGCTGTATGACCTTGCCGCTTGCCCGGACCGGAATGACTTCCGGACCATGGAGGATGACTGGTTAGCCAATAGCTATATGATGCCGATCATGTTCCAGTTGTGGGGTTACAACTACGGCGTGCAGGATGGGACGAGACTGGTTATCGCGAACGGCAACGGCGGCTCTGCAATCGAGGCCAAAGTCGCGCCCCGCGGCTGGTCCGCGCGGCACCCGAACTATCGCTCGCAGTTGCAGCGCGTTGGGACCCCGTCCGGCAAGATCGCCGTGGCCGATGCGACGCGGATGTTCCAGACCAGCAGCGGTTGGATTACTATCAACGTGAACCCCAATTCGAACTACGGCTTCGGGTTCTCGTCCACCTCCGGGGCCTGGTATTGCGGATCGACCGCCTACGGCGTCAAGCAAGGCTCGCTGAACTGGAATGATCGCTCGGTGACTGGGGGGCCGGACAACCCGGAGGGCGAGGGCCAGAACATGGCGTTCACGTATCGACATGGCGCTGGTCGCGGCGTTGTCGACACAGCCCAGGCCAATAAGGGTGAGATCAACGCAATGTTCTTCGACGGATCTGTTCGAAGCCTCGCTGACCGTGAGTCTCGTGACCCACGACTCTGGCATCCCCGGGGGTCAGAAGTTGAGAGTATCGAAGAAGGTATGGTCGACTTGCTCGAGATCGGCGACCGGATCCCGTAACCGTACGCCGCCGAAGTCGAATCAGACTTCCGCGGCGGACTGGTAGGCCAAGAACCGACCGCAGCGCACTTTCACGCTATCAGGATCGCACTTCGTGTGTCAAGCCGCCTGGCTTGCTCTCGGAACTTCTGTCTGGATGCGATTGCCCGGCCGGCCGGCAAGGTCCGATAGCTCAAGTTGTGCTCGCGGCGGGGTTGACCGCCTGCTACAATACTATGGCGTGCATGGCCACGTCGCGGCGGCCCTGGAAAACGGTCGTTCGCGGGTTTGTAGGGCAACTGGATTGGCTGTCCGCGCAAGCCGCTCGCTGAGGGCGTCTTGCGCCGCT
>CAZUCH010000341.1:0-4173 GCA_964619045.1 uncultured Planctomycetales bacterium
GCGCCGGCCGACGGCTCGATCGTGGCCTGGGGGTACAACTTCTTCGGCCAATGCGACGTGCCGGAGCCGAACGCGGACTTCGTGGCCCTCGCGGCGGGCGGCTGGCACAGTCTCGGCCTGAAGTCCGACGGCTCGATCGTGGCCTGGGGAAGGAACGACTCCGCCCAATGCGACGTGCCGGCGCCGAACGCGGACTTCGCGGTCGTCGTTGGGGGCGACTACCACAGTCTCGGTCTGAAGTCCGACGGCTCGATCGTGGCCTGGGGGGACAACCACTACGGCCAATGCAACGTGCCGGCGCCGAACACGGACTTCGTGGGCCTCGCTGGGGGCACGTGGCACAGTCTCGGTCTGAAGGCCGACGGCTCGATCGTGGCCTGGGGATGGAACTACTACTGGCAATGCGACGTGCCGGCGCCGAACACGGACTTCGTGGCCGTCGCGGCAGGCGGGTTCCACAGTCTTGGCCTGAGGTCCGACAGCTCGATCGCGGCCTGGGGGGACAACTGGTACGACCAATGCAACGTGCCGGCGCCGAACACGGGTTTCGTCGCCGTCGCGGCCTGCAATTACCACAGTCTCGGTCTGAAGGTTCAGCCCGTCCCCGGCGACCTGGATTGTGACGGCGACATCGACTTCGACGACATCGACCCGTTCGTCATGGCACTGAGCGGCCAGGCCGCGTACGAAGCCGCGTATCCCGACTGCGACTGGCTCAACGCCGACTGCAACGGCGACGGGTACGTTGACTTCGACGACATCGACTCGTTCGTGGCGACTCTGAGCGGCGGCGGTTGATTGTTCAGACGCGATGGATGTGAGGGCAGGCCTGCACTGGGACACATCACTCCCGGTGTCGATCAGCTGGGGCGTTAGTGGTTATGGTCTTTCGGCTTCGTACAGTGCTCCAGCATTGGACAAAAGTGCGCAATGCCGGCACTGTCACTCGTAAGTGTCTGAGTGGCAAGGGGATATGGCAGTGCGTTGGTCCGCGCGGCGTCTTCTACGTGGCTTCGGCGATGTGCTTCAGCTCCTCGGACTTGGTGTAGAACTCGGCTAGCGACATTTCACGCAGGTAAACGATGCCGCGACAGGCTCTCATGCCATGGTCGGCGTTGCTGACGAAGAACTCCTCGCCGAGGAACGTCTTGACCTGCTCGAATTGCTTGCACTGAATCTTGCGAGCCAGCTTCGAGAACGGGGCGTCCAACTCGTAGCTTGGGAAAGCCGCCGTACGCTGGGTGTTGAAACAAGTGTCGAAGCAGGCGTCCATGTCGTTGATGTGCGTGAGCGAGGTCGGGACGTACAAATTGGCCTCGGCGGGGTTGAAACGATACCACACGTTGCGGTAGCCGATGACCTTCACGTCCGAACGTCCACTGACGCGTTCGTATTTCTTGAGGGCCTCGGAGACGGCTTGGAGCACCTTGTAGTGCGTGTCGGGGCCGCTGCCCTCGGGGTCGAACGCCACGGTGACGATGTCGGGGCAGACTTCCTTCAGCAGGTCGACGATGGGGGGGGGACGTCTCGGTCGACGCGTGGCGCTTCGGTGAACAAGTCGCCTTTGTAGAACCCGAGCCGGAGGTGGCGGACGGATTCGCCGACGAATCCGTATGCGGCCCACTTGAGTTCGGACTCCCACTCGCGGACGCGGCCCTTAAGCTGCTGGACAATGGCCATGTCCTTCTTGCCGGGGTACTGGGTCAGGAAGTAGTGGAGGAGTTCCTCGCAGCGTTGTCGGACGTTGTCGATGCTCTCGTCTTCGTAGAGTTCGATCATGTTGCGGAGCAGGCGTCGGGAGGTGGCCTCGTGCTTCTTCTCGTCGTGTCTGCGCGCGGCACCTTCGTGGTAGTAGGAGATGTCGATTCTGGCGGCGAGGTCGTTGCCGTGCTCGAAGTATCCGCTGTCGATCAACTGGCGGAACTCGTCGCGTTGCAGGCGGTCGCGGAGATCGTCGAGTACGCCGTGCATGTAGTTATTGGTTACGGCGTTAAAGCCGGAGGTCATGTATGCGAAGCAGTGTTTTGTGCTGCTGCGTCTGACGAGGTTGGTTACGTACGGCAGGTAGGCAAGGATAATGTCGTCGTGGTGCGGAGCGGTGTGGAGGAAGGTCTTTCCCTCGATAGGCTGGTTGCCTCTCAGGAGCGCGTCGAGCACTCTCTGGTTTGTTCCGTTGCGCAGGTCGGCGACGGTGGCGCCGGTTTTATCGAGCAACTTGGCGGCGAATCGATCCTGGCTGAAGTCCAGTTCGGTCAATGCCTGGATGGGTTTGAGCTTGTCGAGCGATAGGGCCATTACGATGCGGTCGATCTGCTCGTTGGGCACGTCGTCTCGGCGTGTGAAGTCGACGAATTGTCGGTTTGACAAGAGGTTGGCGGCCCCGCGAGTGAGGTAGAAGCGCGCTTTGTGGAGCGCGGAGAGCGCGGAGCCGGGGCACTTGTTGAGGCGTTCACTCTCGATTGTCCGGGCGACGATGCGCGCCTTGGCCTCTCCGGCGGCAATGATGATAGCGACGGCTTCGGGGTTGTATGTGATGGTTTGGAGGCCGATGGTTAGCACGTGCTTGGTTCGTGCGACTTCCATGCCGCCCAGGTCCGAGGCGGCGGCGGCGCGGGTCTCGTAGTTTGGCTCGATCAGGCGTGTCGTGGAGTAGAAGTCCGAGCCTTTAATGTTGAAGGCGATGTGGCCGTCGGGGCCGATGCCGCCGAGGAAGAAACCGATGCCGCCGAGGTCGCGGATCTTGCGTTCATACTCGGTGCAGAACTGGTCGACTTCGGCGAGGACTTCCTGCTGGCGTTTCTCGAGCAGGGAAATGGCCTTGCGGACGCGCAGCGACAGATCGACGGTCATCTCGGGGAACACGGCTGCCAGTTTGGTCCCTCGTGGGAGGCCAATGGCGCAGGGGTCGATCAGCATGGCGCGGGCGGGGTCCATCCCGAAGCCCTTGAGGTAGTACTTGCGAACGTAGTAGTGGAAACTGTTGCGCTGGCTGGTGTCGATCGGGTAGAACTCGTCGATCTGCACGAATCTCAGCCCGGCCATCGAAGGTTTGTTCTGCGTGGATAGGCCGAGTTCTTCCAACTCGCGGCGCGTCTCGGGCCGGTCCCAATTCTTGAGATAGTCCGTGACGTGCTTGATGAAGTACTCGGGCGTCTTGCCGGTGGGGAGTGAGACGACGCCCTCGGGGTTCTCCAGCACCCATTCGAGGAAGCGAACTGCCGCCAGAAGCCCCAGACTTGGGAAGTTCTCGACGATGATCGACGGGATCTTCTCTTGGGGGCCGTATATGAGGTCGTAGCCGGAGGCCTCGAGGGCCACGCGTTCGACGTTGCTGATGATGGGCAGATCCTTGGCCTTGGCTTGGGCTGCCATGTTCGGTTCCTCTTTCGTGGCGAGGGAGGCTTGGGTCGGCCGTGGCGTCATTCTGGGTTGCTCCAGGGGCTGGTTGGCCGGGACTAGGGGTGCCAGCCGGCCGGTTGGTAGCTTATCATGCCATATCGTACAGCGTATTGGTCGCACTGTACCTGAAAACCCTTATAGTACATTGTTTGGTCTTGTGAGTCCAACGTTGGGTCGTGTGGAGCGGATTATGGCGGTCAGCGGGTTGCGGTTGCAGGTGGCGTTTTTGGGCGTTGGGTTGGTTCTGTTGGGAGGGTGTCGGCAGCCGCGGTCGGCGTTGTCGACGGTTGATGTTGGGGAGCTGGGCAATCGTCCGCTGTACACGTTTAACGAGTCGGAGGTTGATCAGTACCTGGGGTGGGTGCGTGAGAGTCATCCGGAGCTGTGTCAACGGGTTGTGGCCTTGGGGCGGCAGAGTATCGGGCAGCCTTATCAGATATATCTGTTGGGCGAGTTTCCGTTTGAGGATTATGACGCGGATCCGCTTTACTGCCTGGATCGGAGCGACTGTCTGACATTCAGCGAGCACATGTACGCCATGGCGTTGGGGGAGGACTGGTGGAGCTTTCTGAGGAATCTGCAGCGGCTGCGCTATCGCGACGGTGAGATTGGGATGCTGACGCGCAACCACTACACGGTGGTTGATTGGAACCGGAACAACGGGTTCTTGTTCACTGATATTACGGCTGAGCTTGGTGGGGATGACCGGTTACAGGCTGACCGGTTACAGGCTGACCGGCTACAGGCTGACCGGCTACAGGCTGACCGGTTACA
>CAZUCH010000342.1:0-4151 GCA_964619045.1 uncultured Planctomycetales bacterium
AGCGCCCCCGCTCGATCGCCCCAGATGGCGAAGAAACCGGCCGCGAGCGCCGCCAATTGCACCAGCGGGCCGCCCTGCCAGTAGGCGATCGCCAACATGCCGTAGAGGCACCCCCGCATGGTCCAGAGGAAGTACGATGTCCCGGCCAGCGGGTTGCTGTCGGGCCCGTACACGGTCTCAACAGGCGTGGCTGAAGCTGTCTCCATCGCGTGTTCCGATAATGTCCATGCGGAGTCGCCAATCGGCATTCGCCATTGGGCACATCGGTCACTCGCGGCCATGGCGTTAGTGCCTGGCCCGGCTGCTCGCATGCCAATGGGCGGCTTGGCGTCCAGGTCAGTCGTATCCCAGATCCTCGAGCTGCTGCTCGTCTAGCCCAAAGTGGTGGCCAATCTCATGCAGAAGTGTGACACGAATCTCATCCACCAGCTCGTCCCATGACTCGCACAGATCGCAAAGTGCCGCCCGGAAGATCAGAATCCGATCCGGCAGCGGCGTCGGCCCCCCTTCCACGCCCTTGTCCTCCAGCGGGATGCCCACGTAGAGCCCCAGTAGATCGTCCGGGATATCGTGCTCACGCATCAAAGCGGCGTCCGGCGAGTCGCGCACCTCGATCATGATGTTGTCGAGGTGGGGCCGAAACTCCTCGGGAATCTCGGCTAGGGCCTGCTCGACGGCCCGGTCGAAATCGTCTGCCGATGGCTGTATCATCGCCCACAACTGAGTTGGAGAATTTGGCTGCTCACGGTTTTCGCAGTATAGGCGGACCGCCCGAAACAGCCAAACTGGAGTTGCCATGCGACCAGCGTACCGGCCTAGCTGTCTGTCAGCACGACGTCATGCGAGCATGGGCTTGCTGCTACTCTGTCTGACCGGCTGCGGGCCGACGTCGTTTCTGATCACGCCGATGCCAGGCCGCCAGGATCTCCAGGAACGGGTTGTCAGCCGCGAGAGCATCTGGGCCACCGATAAGATCGCCATAGTCGACGTTACCGGCGTCCTGCAGAACGGTCGCCCGCAGTCCCTCCTGGGAACCAGCGGCGAGAATCCCGTGGCTCTGTTCGTCGAGAAGCTCGAACAGGCCGCCCGCGACGACCACGTCCGAGCGGTCGTCCTGCGTATCAACACGCCCGGCGGCGGCGTGACGGCCACCGAGCTGATGTACGCGGAGCTGCAGCGCTTCCGCGAACAAACCGACAAGCCGGTCATCGCCGCCATGCTCGATGTTGCCGCGTCCGGCGGCTACTACCTGGCCTGCGGCTGCGATCGGATCATCGCTCTTCCGACGACGATCACCGGCAGCATCGGCGTCGTCATGTTATTGCCCGATTTCTCCGGCACGATGGCCAAGCTCGGCGTCCGCGTGGACGTGATTAAGAGCGACGCCATGAAGGACATGGGATCGCTCTTCCGCACCATGAACACCGAAGAACGCGCGATCTTTCAGGGGCTGATCGACGGCATGTACGCGCGTTTCCTCGACGTCGTGGGCCATGAGCGGCCCGACATCCCACCCGACCGGCTGCGCGCCCTGGCCGACGGCCGCGTGTATCTTGGCGAACAAGCCCTGGCCAGTGGTCTGGTCGACCAGCTTGGCACTGTGCGCGAGGCCATCGAAGCCGCCAAGAAAGCAGCCGGTCTGGACGATTCGCCGATCAAGGTCGTGCAGTACGCGCGTCCGGCGGCACATCGCCCGAACATCTACGCGCGCGGCGGCGATCTCCCAACGCAGGTGAACCTGCTCAACGTTCAGCTTCCCGAGTGGCTCGCCGGCCCCGCGCCGCAGCTTATGTACATCTGGGCTCCGGGCTGGTAGGACACTCACATGATCGTGTTGATCGACAACTACGACTCGTTCACCTACAACCTGGTGCAGCGCATAGGCGAACTAGACGCGGGGCTCGACATACGGGTCTACCGTAACGACCAGGTGACCGTCGAGCAGATCGAGGTGGACCGTCCGGACCACATTATCATCTCGCCGGGGCCATGCACGCCGCGCGAGGGTGGCATCAGCAACGACGTGGTCCGGCACTTCTCGGGGCGTGTGCCACTGCTGGGCGTTTGCCTGGGCCACCAGTGCATCGGGTTTGTGAACGGGGCCACGATTATCCGCGCTCCGCGTCTCATGCACGGCAAGACGAGCATGATCGCCCACGACGGACTGGGCATCTTCCGAGGCCTGCCCAACCCGTTTCAGGCCACGCGCTACCACTCGTTAATCATCGAGCCGGACACTCTGTCGGCGGATTTCGTGGTCAGCGCCACCTGCGCCGACGATCCATCCGAGATTATGGCCATTCGCCACCGCCAGTGGCCGCTGGACGGCGTTCAGTTCCATCCGGAGAGCTTCCTGACGCCCGATGGCAGCCGTTTGCTTGCCAATTTCGTCGGAATAGAGTAGGGATGTGGCATGCGCAAACAGGTATGTACAATTGTCGCGTGTCTATCCGTGGCTGTGCTGGCCGGCTGTGCCCAGCGCGACGCGGCCGTCACGGCCACACCCACGGCCGACGAGCTTCCCGAGCTGGCTTATCTCAAGCCGTTCATTCCCGCCAACATCATCGTCGAAGGCCGCGACCACAGCGCGCCGCTGGTCCAACTGGTTCCAGACTTCAGTGAGCCGGAGTTGACCGCCGAAGAACGCGCCGCGCTAGGCCAGGACGGCCCCGAGTACAAGTTTCTGCTCTACGGCCGACCGCCATTCGGCCCCACGGTCGGCCCCTGGTACGGCGGAGTAACCACGCTAGCCGGCGGCCGGGGTGGCCCAAGTCTCGGGCTCGTCGGGCCTAAGACGATCGCCGGCGCCGCTCGGGCGAACTTCGGCGGCGTCGCCATCGGTATCGATCCGCTTGGGTCACACGTCGCCGGCGTCGCGACCGGACGCCGACCGGCGGGCATCATCGCCGAGCGCGGCGGTGTCACCGTCGGCGAAGACCGTCCCAGCAAGATCGCCCGGCATCACACCCACCGCGACCAGTAGCGGTCCAGCGTTCGATCCTCATAGGGCTGGTTCAACGCCGCTTGTCGGCCTGCTGGACACGTTCCAGCAATTCGACAATCGAGGGTTGATCGGGATCGAGTTCGAGCGACTGCCGACACCACTCGATGGTCTCGTCGCGCAGCCGGCGTGATTCTGGAGCCTCAGCGACTTGGCAAGCCTCCCACGCCAACCAGGCCAGCCGATTGCGGGCCGGGATGTGGTCCGGGCAGTGCTCCAGCAACATGACCAGCTCGGCGCGAGCATCCGCGGCGCGCCCGAGGCGCCCGAGAGCCAGCGCGCGGTTCAGCCGCGCATCGTCCGAAGCGGGGTTGACGGCCAGCACCTCCTCGAAGTCCGCCGCCGCCGCTGCCCATTGGGACAAGTCCAGCAAGACCTCGCCGCGACGTTCGTGGGCGCCGGGGCTTGGCGCCAGGGCGATGTTGCGGTCCCAGGCCGCACGCGCGTCCGTCAAATGGCCGAGCTTCCGGCGGGCGATGGCCAGGTTGAACCACGCCCGAGCGTGCTCCGGGTCAATCGCGGCCGCTTGTTCCAGCTCGTCTATCGCCGCGCTCCAGCGTTGCAGCCGAATCAGCACACTCCCCAGCTCGAACCGCAGCCCCGCGTCGTCGGGCTCCAGCTCCACTAGCCGGCCCAGCGTGTGGGCGGCCTCCGGCCAACGTTCCAACTCGGCGAGCGCCGCCAACTCGTCGCGCAGTGCCTCCCGGTGGTTGCGATCGTCCCGCAGCGTGGCGCGCGCCGCCTCCAGACGCTGCTCAACACGCCGCCGCGAGCGATCTTCCGCCCAATGTACCGGCGACTTGGTAGCGGCCGGCCGAGTCGCCGGCACGTGTTCGATGACGGACTCGGGCGGCGGCGGCGGTGTGGATTCTCCGACAGGCGTCGTCTCAAGCGGCTCGGACGGCGGCAAATGGTCCGGCTGAGTCGCCTCCGGCGCGGGACGGCTGACGGCGGGCGCGCGCGCGGTGGTGATCGCATCGCGGCTATCGAGCAAGTACCAGCCCAGCAGCGCGAGCAGCGCCAGACAAGCCGCGACGAATCCTAGCAGCATTTTCACGCCGACATCCTCCTACCGCGATCGCTCCACGAGAGCGCGCCAGGGCTCACGACACGTGGAGCGCGTCGATCACATTGGCGCGTGCGGCGTGGC
>CAZUCH010000343.1:0-4100 GCA_964619045.1 uncultured Planctomycetales bacterium
CTGCTCTTTGAGGCTGATCGGCGCGGTCTGACTCGGGTGAGACGCCGGGCAATTGGGCGTGCAGGCGGCGGAAGCCGAGTTCGTCGAAGATCGGCCGGACGCTTGCCCAGGTGAAGTTGTCGCATGCGGCCCGCTCGGGATCGAAGGATATCGGCACGTCGGTTCGCAGGGTGACGAGTTGGCGGGTCAGGTCCATTCGCGGCGCGAAGTCCAGGACGTTATCACGCTGCTTGGGCGTCAATTCGTCGGCGTGGTCGATGACGCCTTGGACGGAGCCGTACTTGGCCAGCAGCCGGGCGGCGGTTTTGGGACCGATGCCCTCTACGCCGGGGATATTGTCGGCGTTGTCGCCCATGAGCATCTGGGCTTCGATGGCTTGCTCGGGCCGCCAACCCTTGGTTTCGAGCAATCGGTCGGGCGTGATGACCGCGTTCTTCATGGGGTCGAAGAGCGCGACGCGTTCGTTGAGAAGCTGTTCGAGATCCTTGTCGCGGCTGACCACGTAGATTTGCAGATCGCCGCCGCCCAGTTGCGTGGCCAGCGTGGCGATGATGTCGTCGGCCTCGAAGCCGGCCAAGCTGAGCGTGGGGATGCCGGCGGCTTGAACGATTTCGATGATGCGCTGCGTCTGAGGCGGGAGATCCTCGGGCGGGGGCTCGCGATTGGCCTTGTACTCGGGATAGATATCGTTACGGAAGACATGGCCTTCGTCGGCGTCGAGCACGACGGTCAGGTAGTCCGGGTTGCGATCGCGGATCAGGTTGAGCAACATCTGGCAGAAGACGTAGGTGGCCTTGGTGGGCTCGCCGGCGGGTGAGGAAAGGTCGTTGATGCGCGCGTAGTAGGCGCGGTATATCTGGGCGTGGCCGTCTATGATGTAGAGCGTCTTGGGCATGTGCATATGGTACGCCTTTACGGGAGAAACGTCATGGCAACGTCTGACACCTGGGACATGATCGAGCTGTTCCAAGGGGATATCACGAAGCTGGCGGTGGACGCCATCGTGAACGCGGCCAATCCAAGTCTGGCCGGCGGCGGCGGTGTGGATGGGGCTATTCACCGGGCGGCTGGGGCGGCCGAGTTGCAGGCGGCGTGCCGGCTCTTGGGCGGGTGCCAGACGGGGGACGCCAAGATCACGCCCGGTTTCAACCTGCCCGCCAAGTACATAATCCACACCGTCGGGCCGATTTACAGTGACGGTGCGCACGACGAGCCGGCGCTGCTGGCATCCTGCTATCGACGTTCGTTGGAAGTGGCTGTCGAGAACGGGGCGCGGTCAATCGCGTTTCCGGCGATCAGCGCCGGCGTGTACGGCTACCCGTTTGCCGAGGCAACCGAGATCGCGTTGCGCACGACGCACGCATTCCTGACCGACAATGCCGGCGTCGATCGAGCAGTGTTCGTCTTCTTCAGTGCCGACGCCCACATGGCGGCCAAGACCGTGCGTGGCAGGCTGGCGTAGCAGTGACACGCCGGGCCGGGCGGACATGGATCTTCAGTGTGGCGACGTGGCGAGCACCCTGGATCTCAAGCCCAAGTACACCATGCGGACGTGTGTGAGGAAGGCCGAGAGGTGGACGACGCGCTAGTCACTTCCGCGTTGACTGAGCTGCCAATGCAGGTCAGCGTGCTCATCGCCCCGCACGGCGTTGAGCAACGTGTGAAGCAGAGCACCACGTAGGTTCCAGCCGCAAGAAGAACGGTCATTCCTGGCCGAGCTGCGTTGTTGGCGGCAGGTTCTGGCGCCAGTCGGCGCCGTCGGTGAAACCCGGGATCTGGTATAAGGCATCGATTCGGGCAGCAACATCGGTGGCCTCGGGGCTGTCGACGCCGAATGTGTCCCCAAGCACTGCGTAGCCCTGCAGGAGTAGCGATTCGGCTTCTGCTAAGTAGGCCTGGCGTGCGACGGGGTCGGCCTCGGCGCGAGCCAATTCGGCGAGACACTCGGCGAGCTGGACTCCGGCGCCGGCGGCCAGATGATGCAGTTGCCCGTACTCGTTGCCGCGGAGGCCGTGGATCGCCCCGAGGAGCGGCTGGGCCTCGGCGAAACGTCCCTGGTGCATGAGGGCGTTGGCTCGAAACTGGTCGGCGCGCTGATCGGCGAAACGCTGGCGCAAGTTCGCCTCGCGCAGGCGCGAGGCTTCATGCGCGGGCTCGCGAGCCTGGGCAATCATCTCATGATAAGACGCCTGAGCGCGCAACGTGAGTATGAAAGTCACCACCATGACAAGCAATACGCCGAAGAAGACGGTAGCCATGCGGTTACGTGCGGCCAGCTTAATCAACAGATAGGCGATTGTGGGTGGGTGTACGGAAACGGGTTTGCCGGCGAGGTAGTTCTCGATGTCGGCGATCAGGTCGGCTACGCCGTCATAGCGGTTGCGGGATTCCTTGGCCAGGGTCTTGAGGATAATCTGCTCCAACTCGCCGCGCAGGGCACGGTCGACGGCCGAGGGTCGGCGCGGCGCCTGCTCGCAGATCACGCGCATGGCCTGGACTGGAGTGAGCCGGCTGACGTCGTATGGCAGATGCCCGGTCAGCAGTTCGTAGAGAATCACACCGAGAGAGTAGACGTCGGCGCGGATGTCGATTTCGGGCACCCTGTCGGGGGTAACGCGGGCCTGCTCGGGGCTCATGTAGGGCAGCGTGCCCATGATCTTGCCGACTTCTATGGACGCCGTACTGACCGCACCTTCTGAAGTTCCGATGCGGGCCAGCCCGTAATCGAGGATTTTTGGGTTTCCGGCCGCGTCCACGAGGATGTTCGCGGGCTTCAGGTCACGGTGAATGACGCCGCGCTGGTGGGCGTAATGGACTGCGTCGCAAATGCGTAGGAAGAGGCGCAGCTGTTCCGGGCGCGACAACTGACGGTGGCGGGCAAACTCGGATAGCGGACGGCCACGTACGAGTTCCATTGCGAAGAAGTGCCGGCCATCGTCGGTGCGCCCGGCCTCAAAGATTGCGGCGATGCCCGGGTGTTTCAGGTGGGCGAGCGTCCTGACCTCACGCTCGAATAGCATAACCTGGTTGTCACTGGCCAATGCGCCGCCACGGATCATCTTGAGCGCCACGGCCCGATCCGGATTCTGCTGCCGGGCCTCGTAGACGACGCCCATGCCGCCGTGGCCCAGCTCGCGAATCAGTGTGTGGCCCGGGACAGTCATTCCGGGCGGCGTGACGGGCGTGAGAGCGTGTGCCACAACGGCTGAGTCGCGGCGGGCGGCGGCGATCAACTGGCGTTCCGTGTTGGCGGCTTGCTCGCTGTCGCCTGCCGGCTGCATTGCACGCTCCACAAGTACCGATCCGCAGCGCCTCTGGTCCGTCAGCGACCGCCGCTGAGGAACTGTGACGCGGCGCCCATCATATCACTTAACAGGCGATGTGCCCGGCCGCGCAACATGAACACGGCCCCCGGGCTGCGCTGCACGACATCCGCCACCTGGGCGGCATCGAGGCCCTTGAGATCATAGAGTTCGACGACGGTTCGGTAGGTGTCCGGCAGGTGCTCGATGGTCCGCGTCAGATGGGCCTTGGCCTCCTGGCCCGCGAGCCGGTGGCTGGGTGAGGTGATCTTGCCGCTGATTTGCGCGCAGAGGGCGTCGAGCGAGTCCTGGCGCGTCTGAAGCCGAACCATGCGGTGTTTGCGGCCACGTTTTTCGGCATCGAGCAGGCGTACGGCGTCGAGCAAGGTGCGATTGGCGACGGTGAAGAGCCAGGCGTCGAATGAGCCTTCGCCGCGGGGTTCAAACTTGTGGATATCGAGGAACGCATCGATGTAGGCTTCTTGCATGACGTCGTCGAGCGACAGGACGGACTGCCAGCGATGCGGGATCTTGCCGGCGAGTGTGCGGCGCACGCGGGGACCGGATTGTTCGAGCAGTTGGCCGAGCGCCTCGCCGTCACCGGCGACCGCGCGGTCGAGCAGTTCATGATCTGGCGCAACCACGGTCGAAGCTCCACGCCGACGGGGGTGTTCGCTAAGGGCAGTGTTCATATCAGCTTAGCGATGACGTGCTCGTGGTTCAAGTGCGGCTTGCGTGTGCGTCGCCGGTGGTAGGAGTTCAGGTGTTGCGGGTGCTATCAGGCGTCAGTTGTCGGCG
>CAZUCH010000344.1:0-4091 GCA_964619045.1 uncultured Planctomycetales bacterium
GTTCAAGACGTTCGCGCCCGACCGTTGGGGCTTGAGCCCGTGCGCGGGCCGCGACGGCTACCTCGTCCCGGAGGTGCGCCCCAACGGCAGCAACGCCGACAAGTGGTTCGAGGGGACCGTGGCACCTTATGCGGCCACGGCGGCGATCATGTTCACGCCGCGCGAGAGCATGGACGCCATTCGCGCGTTTCGGGATCTGAAAGACGCCGAGGGCAAGCCGGTCGTCTGGCGAGACCCAAAGCTGGGGGGCTACGGTTTCGCGGATTCGTTCAACCTCGATCAAGGATTCGCGAGCGACGACTACGTCGGGATCGATCAAGGTCCGATACTGCTGGGCATCGAGAACGCTCGCACCGGGTTGATCTGGAAGCTGTTCATGCGCAGCGAGACGGCCCAGCGGTCGGTTCGGCAGTTGCGGCTTCGGTAGCCTGGGTGTCGCGCCGAGGGCGCGCATGCGCCACCGGCCGCTTGCGGCCGGTGCGGCACGGACGGGCAAGCCTCCTGACGCCCGAGGGGACCGACCACCGCCGATCCGTGGAATTCACAGAAACATTGACCCCGGGGCGGTATTGTTCTATGCTAGAGAGGGCTGAAAGCGCTTTCAGCGGCACGGTCGCGATGGCGGCGACCGGCGGTTGGCGTGGCCTGAGGTAGTTGCCGAATGAGCACTGTCGTTCGTGGAAAAACCAGACCTGAGGAAACGCGTTCGACCGCTCGGATGGTCAAGAATCGCTATGGGCATTTCTCGGCCGACGGCACCGAGTACCACATAACCGACGTGCGCACCCCGCGGCCCTGGGTGAACGTCATCTCCACGCCGCGGCTCGGGTTGGCTGTCAGCCAATCTGGAAGCGGTTTCACCTGGATCGACAACTCGCAACTGGCAGTCATTACCCGCTGGCAGCAGGAATTCGCACACGACAGCTCCGGCAAGTTCTTGTTCGTTCGCGACGCCGAGACAGGCGAGATGTGGTCGCTTTCGCCGGCGCCGACCTGGCCGAAGTACGATCACTACGAGTGCCGGCACGGTATCGGCTATTCGACGTTCGTGACGGACTTCGCCGGCGTGCGGGCGGAGTGGACGCTGTTTTGCCACGCTGTCGAACCGATCGAATTCTGGCGCGTCCAGTTGCGCAACCTCACTGATAAGCCGCGCCGACTCGAAGTCACGGCGTTTCTGGAATGGAACTGCGGCGTGGCGCCGTCGCCTCGGCGCGAGTTTCACAAGCTGTTCCTGGAGACCGAGTTTGACGCGGAGCGCGGGGCGGTCTTCGCGCGCAATCACATGTGGGACGTTCCCTCCGAACAGTATGGGCACTGGAACACGGCTTTTCCGTATGTCAGCGGGCTGGCGGGCACGGAGCCGGTTCTATCGGCGCAGGGCGACAAAGGGGAGTTCTTCGGGAGATCCGGAAACTCCGTGGCGCCTGAAGCCCTGGCCCAGAGTTTATGGACGCCGCGCTTCGGCCGACACGACGACGCGATCGCGGCATTGCGGAGCGTGGTTGAGCTGCGGCCGGGTCAGGCTCACGGCTTTGGCTACGCGCTCGCCGTTGATGCGTCGCGCGAGGCGGTTGATTCGGCGTTCGACCAGTATCTCAGTGTCGAAGCGATGGACGGCGCGCTCGAAGAGGTGCGTGGGGCGTGGCGGGAGAAGCTGGCCCCGCATCGCGTCGAGACGCCCGAACCGTCGATCAACTACCTGACGAACGACTGGCTGCGTTATCAGGCGATTTCGGGGCGCATCTGGGGGCGTTGCGGCTACTACCAGCAAAGCGGGGCGTTCGGTTTTCGCGATCAGTTGCAGGATTCGCAGGTCTGGCTGACGATCGATCCGGAGCTTTGCCGTAAGCAGATCAACCTGCACGCGGCGCATCAGTTCGCGGACGGTTCGGTCTATCACTGGTGGCATCCTCTTTCGGAGCAGGGGCTGACGACGCGGATGACCGACGACCTGCTCTGGATGGCATTTGTCGCGGCCAATTACATCAAGGAGACCGGCGACGCCCGCATCCTGAACGATAAGGCGCCGTTCCTCGATGACGAGCATCAGGAGCCGCTAATCGAACACGTACGGCGAGCTTTCGAGCGCGTGTTTGCGCGCACGAGCTCGCGCGGGTTGCCGTACATCGGCGCTGGAGACTGGAACGATGGGCTGAGCGCGGCCGGTTTGCAGGAACGCGGCGAGTCAATCTGGCTGGGACATTTCCTAGCGGGGTTGCTCGCGGACTGGGCGGAGATACTGCGGAAGGCCCAGGATTCGGGGTTCAAGGTTCTGTCCGCCGAATCCGCTGACGCACTCGCCGATGAGTATGAGCGCCGCCGCGCGAAACTGATCATCGCGATTAACGAGCATGGCTGGGATGGCGAATGGTACATTCGCGCCACTCTGGACGATGGATCGAAGCTGGGCAGCGCGGAGAACCGCGTCGGCAGCATCTTCCTCAACGCGCAAACGTGGGCGGTGCTCAACGGCGTGGCCTCGCCGGAGCGCGCGGCGCAGTGCATGAAGGCGGTGCGCGAGCGGCTGGTCAGCAAGGCCGGGGCGCTGCTTCTGGCGCCGGCGTTTGATACGCCGCAACCGGAGATCGGCTACATAACACGCTACGCTCCCGGCTTGCGAGAAAACGGCGGCGTGTATACGCACGCGGCCACGTGGGCGATCGCCGCCGCATGCAAGATGCACGATGCGGAACTTGCCGGCGAGTTGCTGGAGGCGATGAACCCGGCCGCGAAGGAGCCGGACGAGTATTGGGCCGAGCCGTACGTGACGCCCGGGAATGTCGACGGACCCGACTCGCCGCACCACGGCCGCGGCGGGTGGACGTGGTACACGGGCTCGGCGACGTGGCTGCACCGCGTCATCACGCAATGGGTGTTGGGCGTACGGCCGGACTGGGACGGCCTGCGGATTGATCCGTGCTTGCCGCCGGGCTGGAATGAGGCGAGCATGACTCGTCCGTATCGCGGCGGCGAATACGACATCCACATCACTCGCTCGGACGAGTTGCCGGTCGGCGTGAATGTCGAGGTCACGCTCGACGGCGTCAAGCTCGCCGGCTGCATCATCCCGCCGGACGAGGAACATGGGCGCCGACACGTCGTTGAAGCACGCGTGCGCTGAAGTACATCAGCGCGTTAGACTCTGGAGCGCTAGCCACAGAGGGCACAGAGGATACAGAGGTCGCAAGGACGCTACACCTTCGCGTTGGTTGCAAGCGCTTTCAGGGAGGCGTACAATCTCGCCACGCTAGCGGAAACAAACGTGCACGATCGGCAGTATCTTCCTGCGCGGGTATCCTGAGCATGCGCCTACTCTGCCACTAGCCCGAGCGAAATCGCTATGCCGAACAGCATTCACCACAAGACGAGCGCTGCCGATCGGATTCCGATCTCTCAGAAGATCGCGTTCGGCTTCGGGATGGCGACGCCGATTGCGTTCGTCAACTCCGTCGGACAACTCACGAACCTCATCTACAACATCGGCCTCGGCGTCAACCCGATCCTGCTCGGCGTCGCGCAGATGATTCCCCGCTTCTGGGACGCGATCTCGGATCCGATCGCAGGCTATATCTCCGACAACACGCGCAGCCGCTGGGGACGGCGCCGGCCGTACATCGTCGTCGGCGGTATTGCGGTGGCGATTGCCTTCGTGCTGATCTGGACCGTGCCGAAGGGGCTGAGTGATAAGGAGATCTTCGCCTACTACCTGGGCATGAACCTGCTGTTCTTCACGGCGGTGACCGTGTTCTCGGTTCCCCTGGTGGCGCTGGGGTACGAGATGACGGACGACTACCACGAGCGGACGCGCCTATTCGCCTACGGCAGCTTCGTTGGCAATGTCTTCGCGATCCTCACGCCGTGGATGTACAAACTGGCCAATTGGGACGTTTTCGAGAACGAAGTCGAGGGCATGAAAACGGTCGGCATCGGCGTTGCCTTCATCATTCTGATCTCGGCGCTGGTTGCGGGCGTGGTATGCAAAGAACAGAAGATCGCGCAGGTCAGAAAGCAGGCGAAGATCAAATTCTGGCCAACGATGAAGGCCACGGTCAAGAACCGGACCTATCTTCGCCTGATCGGGATCGTGT
>CAZUCH010000345.1:0-4086 GCA_964619045.1 uncultured Planctomycetales bacterium
CGATGCGACTCACGCAATGCTGCTGGCCGGGCACGCTACCGGCATGAAAGACGCCGATGTTCGACGCAATCCGAAGATGGTTGCCGACGCATGCGCGGCGATCGAGAGAGCCTATTTCAGCGAGGACCAGACTGCCGACGATTCCGCATGACCAGAGCAGAGCCCGAATCGCCCAGCACCGGAGCCTCAGCCGTCCAAGTGGATCGCGTTGCGAGCCCTGCTTGTGCTCAACCACGTTGGACGCATCAGTTTGTGACGGACGAGGCGACTCGTCGCAACGGCGGGCGCTCATCGCGTCGAGCGCCCGCAGCACGCGTCAAGCCGTGGTACGCCGTCCTTGGTCTTGCGCGCCAAACGCAACACTGACGGCTCGCGCAAGCGTTAGAAACCCGAGCCATCTCAACGGATTCCGAATAGAAGTCGCGCCAGCAGGCGTAGCCGACCTCCGAGTCGGCCGTAGGATACCAGCAACGATGCCGCGCCAACGCAAGGCATGGCGCGAAGTCAAATCGGGATCCGTATTACCGCCGGAATCGTTCTGAGCGCGTCCACGCGTTCCGGGGCACCTTTGGGTACCGCCAAGATCCCTGACGCGTGCTACCCGCTGCCGATGGCGTTGCCCGCCAAGTTCGGCTTGACCTGGCACGCGTTCAAGGTGACCGGTGCGCCGGAGCTGACGCCGGTCGAGGACATAGAGATGGAGCTGGAGCAGCGGCGCGCACACGATGAGCAGGTCAAGCTTATGGAGGCCAACCTCAAGCGGGAGTGCCAGCAGTTCGTCGAACAGTACGTGCTCGGCTTTCGCAGGGAGGTCGCCGAGTTCTGTGACCAGGTGATCGCCCAGGAGGGTGCCGTGCATGGCAAGACGCTGCAGGCCATCCGCCGCAAGATCGAGAGCTTCCACACCATGAAAGTCTTCAATGACGGCGACGCCGCGGCCAAGCTGGCGCAGCTCAAACAGCAGATCGCGGGCCTGACGGGACAGGAGCTTGCCAACCAGCCAGACGTCGCTGCGAAGCTCAGTCAGGCGTGCCAGGCCCCGAAGAACCACATCCTGAACCCCGAGCCGCGGTGAGGTGGCGTGGCGGGCTGTGCATGCCGAGAACGTTGACCGGACGGATTCCGGCGACTGGTGCACCACCCCACCGATTCATGCAACACGCACGATGTCCCGTCATGCCCGACCAGTTCGGGAGGGACAAGACAGGCCGCCGACGGTTACTCGTCTGTGGCTCACGATTGTTCCCAGGTCAGCTCCTTGATGGCGTGGACCGGTATCACGCGACCGCTGCCCGTCTGGCCGAACAGCACTATGTACTCCGGATGAAACTCGATCCGCCTCACCTGCTCCTCCTGGGCCTTCTTCTCGGCCTTGTCCATGAAGACGCAGTCGTAGGAGACGCGGTAGTTACCTTCCAGCGACATCGTCAGCGGCTGCGATTGGCCGTTCGCGGCCACGGTCGGTCTGGAATCAGCCATGAGGAAGACGGCGGCGGCAACCGCCACCAATAGAAACACCCTGGTCGTGTGTGACATGTTTGGTTCCTTCTTGAAATGCCGTCGGTCAAGCGCCGCTCGCCGCCCAGTCTGCTCGCGCCCAACCGGCGGCTAACAAGTGGAGGGCCGCCGCTTCGGAGAGCTCTCTTCCGCGGCTCCCTTGCCATCCATGCAGCGCTACTGTCCCTTGCCACCTATGCAGCGCTACTGATTGATGTCCGTTTTCCGGACCCCGCGTTCAATCAGATCAGTGTCCTCGATCGCACCCGTGCCGATCTCGTGGACCCCGTGGTCGGGGTCAACCCAACGCGAGTATGTAATGTTGTCACTGCCGACGAATTCGACGTTGACAGTGATCTGCTTGTCCGGATTGTGGTACATCCAATGGTCGTCTGTGCGCAACGTGTCGGGCTCGCCCAGAACCGTCTCGACCTCGGCCTTCGGGGATTGAAGCGTCAATGTGCGCCAGCGCCCATAGGTCAGTTTCGTGGCACAGCCCGTCAGGAGGACGATACTAGCCAGTACCAGGACAACGGTTGCTCCATACTTGATCTTCATGTTTCACCTCGGACTCGAGTTAACCGCGTTCGCCCCGGCATCCTGCTCATACGCCGTCCCGGATTCCAGTTCCGAGGCACCCGGCCTGGGGCCGAGCGGGTTAGGCGAGATTCTATCCAACCGCCCGCCAACTCGCAACGTGCGCGGCGGCGCTCTCACATTCTCATTCGCGCCGCGGTATAATTCTCCCGTCCCGGGACACGCAACCTCAAGCGTGTCCTGGAGCACGGGTTCATCAGAAACGTCCTACAGCAGGATCCAACTCATTCGGAAGGGCTGAACTCATGGCTAGAACCTCGATGATCGTCGTAATGTGGGTTCTCGTCGGGCTCGCTTCGCCGACCTCAGCCGACCCAGGCACCCGGGTCACCGTCACGGGGCGCGCCATCGGCACAACCTCGGCTGCTGAGGAGGAAGCCAAGCTCGACGCCCTACGGGTGGCTGTGAGCCGCGTCTGCGGCTCCTTCATCAACGCCCAGAGTGAAACGCAAGACTTCACGCTGGTCCGCGACAAGGTGCTCGAACAGCCGGTCGGCTTTGCCCGGGTGCTGCGAATCATCAAAGGGCCCGAGAAGCTGGAGGGGTTCACGCAGATCCAGCTCGAGGCCGAGGTATTCCCCGTCAAGTTCGAGAAGCGTTGGGCGGAGTTCGCCCACATCAAACAGCGAGAAGGCAACCCGCGCTGCATAATCGTGGTCCTCGAAGACGACGACCCGTTTGACGGTGTCCCCGCGCACACAAACGGCCTGGTTCAGACCGAGCTGGAGAACTTCTTCATCGGCAAGGACGTGCGCTTGATGGACCAGGGGATCACCGACAACGTCCGCCTGCGCGACCTGCAACTGGCCGCCGAGAGCGGCGACTTGGCCAAGGCCGCCGCCGCCGGTGCCGCCTTCAAGGCCGACGTGGTAGTGCTCGGCCAAGCCGAGGTCAAAGAGGGCGATCCGGTATCCGTGGGGCAACAGACGCTCAAACGCTGGAACGTGACGCTGACGATTCGGGCCGTCCAAACCGACTCGGCGGCGATCCTGATCTCCAAGACCTACCGGCCCAAGAAGACGCTCACGTCCACGTCGGCCAGCGGAAAGGACGCCCTCACCCGCATCGCCGCCGACAACGCCCCCGAGATTCTGGCGAACATCGGCGAAGCTTGGCGCGAGCGGGCCACCGTCGGCAAGATGATCCAGGTTACCATCGAGCCCTGTACGCGCCCGCAATTCAAGGCCATCCAGAGCGAGATCGTGAAGCTCAAGGGCATCACCGGCGGCGCGGATGGATTCGCCCTCCGCGAGCTCGCCAACCGCGTTGCCAGCATCGAGGTCAACTGGAAGTACGACCTGAACCAGCTTGCAGACCGCTTCGAGGAACTGGAGGTCACGTGTGGCGACCAGACGTTGCGTCTTGAAGTCACCGAGCAGAGCGCCAACCGCTTCGCAGTCCGCGCTCATACGGCACCAGTCAACAAAGCACCGCCTGAAACCAGTGATGGAACCGCTCCCGAAGCGAGAGAGCCCCGCTGAAGGACAAACGAATCTGGCGGAACCGGCATTAATTCGCAGTATGGAGCAGATTCCGCTATCAGCCCGCTATGGGCTCCGGTAGAATCCCGCGGCACGCTGCCGATAGGCCCAAGGCCGCGGAGCGGCAAGTGTCGGTGAAATGACGTCGTGTTGAGTGACTATCACCAGTTGAAGGAGTGCGAACACATGCGAATCTCGAGGGCTGCTGTCGCGTTGACAAGTCTGGTCGTCTGTCTTGTTGTGGCCACGGGGTGTGGACCGAAGCGCGAGCGTTTTGACGCCACAATCTCCTATGTCCTCGAACCCAGCGGGGAATTGCCAGTGGGGCTGTCCACGGTGGCGATCCTTGATGCCGACACAGAGATCGGCGGCACCGAAGATGCCGACCGGGCCAAGAAGTGGAGCACGATCGCCAGAGACATGATGGAGCAAATGATCCTGGACTCCGGCAAACGGCTCGGAAGCGGCCTGTCCGTCGCCAAGCGCGGCGAGACAACCAAGATCCTCGCCG
>CAZUCH010000346.1:0-1790 GCA_964619045.1 uncultured Planctomycetales bacterium
CGGAAGCGGAAAAGGTGTTGAGGTTCAAGCCGGATCATGGCGGGGCCATCGATCTATTGGGGAAATTAAATGGGCATTTATAAACAGGGATTTTGCCGGGGGATTGAACCGGATCCGGATTGGACCTACACCGAATGGGCGGACCGGCGGCGGATATTGGCAAAGGGGGCTTCCCCGGAATACGGTCAATATAGATCATCCAGGACACCCTACGTCCGGGAAATTATGGACGAACTGTCCCCTTCATCCCCGACCCAGAAGGTGATTGCGGTCAAGCCAACCCAGGATGGCCATACAGAAATCGGCCTGAATGTTTTGATGGGGTGTGCGGATCTATTCCCGGCCCCTTGTATGTTGGCCCAACCCACCACCCGGATGGTCGAAAAACTATCCAAAAAGAAAATTGCCCCGGCCCTGGCCGTTATGGAATGCCTGAAGGGGAAGGTTTCAGATCAAAAAAGCCGGGATTCAAAAAACACTATTTTGATGAAGGAATTTCCGGGCGGGTCCTGGACCCTTACCGGATCGGATTCCCCGGTGGCGGCCAGGGGGGATTCGGTCAAGATTATGATCCTTGACGATTTCGATGGGTTCAAGATCGATGTCGGCGGGGAAGGGGATCCCCTGGAACTTTTTGACCGCCGGACCGATGCTTATGGCCGCAAGTCGAAGATGTACGTCAATTCAACCCCCACCCAATACAAGCAATCGTTGATCTGGGAACTTTATGAAAAATCTTCAATGGGGGAATACTATGTCCGGTGTCCGCATTGCCAGGAATTCATCTTCCTGGATTGGGGCGGGAAAAAGGAAGGGTGGGGGGTTAAGTATCAAGTCAATGAAGATGGTGAAGTGTTCGATGTCCATTACATTTGCCAGGGATGCGGCGGAAGGATCGAAGAACATCACAAGTCGTTTATGATGCGGGTTGAAAATGGAAAGTACATCCACCAATATCCGGATCGGGTTGTCCGGGGGTTCCGGAACAACTCCCTGGTGTCCCCGTTGGGGTGGGTGTCGTGGAAGCAGATCGCCCAGGAATGGGTGGATGCCCAGGGAAGCGTGACCAAGCTGAAGGCGTGGACCAACACCCGGATGGCCCGGTGCTTCAAGGCCCAGATTCAAGAACGGTCCCTGTCCGGGATCCTGGATCTGCGGGATGATCGCCCGAAGACGAAGGTCCCCGGCGGTGGCGTTGTGGCCGGTGTCGTTGCCGGTGTCGATACCCAGGACAATGGGTTCTGGTATCGGATCCGGGCCTTCGGGTTTGGTGGTCCGGATCTTCTGAAGGAATCCTGGGGGATTCGGGAAGGGTTTGTCACCGAATGGGATGCACTTGAACAGGTGTTGTGGCGGGACAAATACCGGGATCCGGCGGGGAACGAATACCCGGTGTTGATGGCCATCCAGGATGCAATGGGCCATAGAACGGCGGAAGTCTATAAGTTTTGCCTGAAGCACCGGAACCGGATCTTCCCTTCCTTCGGGCGTGGGAAAATGGGGGCTTCAATGTCCTGGACAAATCTTCAGTATTATCCGGGGACCAAAAAGCCGATCAAGGGCGGGCTGAAGGGGATCAATGTCAACACCAAGTATTTCAAGGATGAATTGGCTTCAATCCTGTCCGTAACCGGATCCGATCCTGGGGCGTGGCATGAAAACGCAGAATTCCCTGAAGATTTCGCCGGACACATGGTGGCGGAGTATATGAACCCGACCACCGGGACCTGGGAATGTGATGAAAAGGACAATCACCTGTGGGACTGTTCGGTGCTGTGCCTTGTGGCCCA
>CAZUCH010000346.1:1890-4081 GCA_964619045.1 uncultured Planctomycetales bacterium
CGATCAACCAAGATTTTGATCACCAAAAATGAAATCATGGATTACATGGGGATATCAAAAACCCTGTATCAACATTTCTTGAAGATCGGCCTTCCGGTGGTCACGATCAACGGTCAGAAATATGCCCACGCCGACAGGTTGGATGAATGGGCTTTCTTGAAATTCAAGGTCCAGGTGGATCTGGACATCCCGGAGTAACCCTACCCGAATAGCGGCATAATCTGTGCCGAATGTGTACCTTTCTCGTTTTTTTATCAAAAATACCTTGCAATATTCAAACGGCCAACCTAAAAGGGGATAAATGGGAACAAGATTCCGTTTATCCTACCCAAAAGGGGACCCGTGATGGCCCTAACCAATTCAGAGTTGCTAACATATTATGAAAATGCCCTGGTGGCGGTCCTTACCGGCGGCCAATCTATGGGAAATCAGGGCCGGTCCTATACCCTGGCGGATGTCAAACACCTGGAAACCCAGGCCGCAAAATATCGCATATTGGCGGCCAGGGAATCCGGCGGGACAAACATTAGACAAATTACTCCGGTGGACACATGAAGCGTAACAGGTCGTTGAGTCTGAAGGAAAAGGTCCACAATCCCACGTTCAAGCCGAATGTGATTGACCGGGTTGTGAACTATTTGTCCCCAGGTCGGGGCGTGGCCAGGGTCCGGGCCAGGGGCTTTTTGAATGCCTTTGAAACCTATTCGCAACGCCCGACCAAAAAGGGGATGATCCCCGGTTGGGATGTTTCGGATGGGGATGCCGATGCGGACCTGGAAGGACTTGAAGATTTCCGGGAAGCAAGCCGGGATCTGGTGCGGGCCAATCCACTGGCGGCGGGTGCTTTAAATACCAAATGCACCAATGTTGTGGGGACCGGGTTGGTCCTTCAATCCCAGATTGATAGGAAGGTCCTGGGGTGGACAAAAGAACAGGCCAGGGAATGGCAGAGACGGACTGAAGCTGAATTCCGGTTGTGGTCGGAATCAACCTTTTGTGATGCTTCCGGGAATCAGAATTTTTTCGGCCTTCAGGATCTTGCATATCGATCTTCAAAAGAAAATGGGGACGTGGTCAGCATTTACCCAATGCTGAAGAAATTACCGCCCAGGATCCCATATCGGCTTCAGGTCCAACTTGTGGAAGCGGATCGGCTGTCCAATCCAGATGCAAAGGCCGACACAAAAAACATGGTTTGCGGGGTCGAGAAGGATCCCGAAACCGGCCGGCCACTTAGATATCATATCAAGACCACCCATCCGGGAGACAATAACAGCACAGAATCCAAGTGGAAGGCGATTGAAGCCTTCGGGAAGGAATCCGGGCGGCGGAATGTCACCCATCTTTATTTCAAGCGGCGGGTGGGTCAGTCCAGGGGCGTTCCGGATTTTGCCCCGGTGATTTTGCTTTTCAAGCAGTTGGGCCGGTACACGGAAGCGGAAGTCAAGTCTGCGGTTGTGCAATCTTTCTTTACCGTGTTTTTCAAGACGGATGATCCGAATGGCGGCCTTCGGCCAATGCAACCCACTGAAACCATCGGCGGGAAGTCCACGGACAAGGATTATCGTTTGGGATCCGGGGCAATGTTGGATCTGGCCCCGAATGAATCCCTGGAATTTGCGGATCCTTCCAGGCCCGGATCACAGTTTGATCCTTTTGTTCAAGCGATATTGAGACAGATCGGCGTGGCCCTGGAACTCCCCTTTGAAATCCTGATAAAACATTTCACGGCTTCCTATTCTGCGGCCAGGGCGGCGATTGAAGAAGCGTGGCGGTTTTATATGCGGGAACGCCGGTGGTTCATCGATAATTTTATCAAGCACGTTTACGAATTGTGGATGGAAGAAGCGGTTTCCCTGGGGCGAATTGTGGCCCCTGGGTTTATCAATGGGGATCCCCTTTTGAGATCCGCTTACCTGGGATCCACCTGGACCGGGCCGATCAAGACCCAGATCGATGAAAAAAAGGCGGTTGATGCGGCGAAGGCCAGGGTTGAAGAAGGCTTCAGCACCAGGGGCGAAGAAACGGCGGCCTTGACCGGGGGTGATTGGGAAATGAAGAACGACACCCGGATCACCGAAGAAGAATTGAGGGAACCGCTTATACCGAAAGAACCCATACCGGCGGCCCCGGCGGCCCCGGCAAAACCAGAAGATCCCCCAGGGGCCGATCCAGGGGCCGGGGATCCGGA
>CAZUCH010000347.1:0-4077 GCA_964619045.1 uncultured Planctomycetales bacterium
TGATCACGATCAGCTACCTGGAGATCGCGGTCAGCGACGCCCTGGCGGGCTTGTCGGCGGGCCTGGGTCTCGATCCGGACTACTATCCGTCCGATCTGTCTGCGATGGGCAACTGCGGCCCGCGCCCGCCCAGCGCCATACCGACGAGCGTGGAGGTTCCGGTTGATACGCCGACGCAGATCGAGATGATTGCCAGTGATGATGGCACCCCCAACCCGCTGGTCTACATCGTCACGGCCTTGCCGGCCCATGGCACGCTGACGGACGTTGGCAATGCCCAGTTGATCGGCGCTGTGCCTTACACGCTGTTTGGCAACGGCAACGTCGTTGAGTACGCCTCCGACGGCGGCTACTACGGCGACGACGCCTTTGACTTCAAGGTCGATGACGGTGGTACGCCGCCCGAAGGTGGCGAGTCGGACGTTGCCACGGTATCGATCCTGGTTCTATACGGCACGCCGGAGATTACCACGACCACTTTACCGGCCGGCTGTTTGGGCCAGAGCTACTCCTTCACGCTCGAGGCCGATCAGGGTCAGCCCGAGTTGAGCTGGATGGTCCTGCCGGGCAGCGACTACACCGAGTTTGACCTGGGTGAGAGCCTGTTCGCGGTAGTGGGCGTGGGCCAGGGCTGGCAGGCGGACGATGGCGCCTGGAACTACGCCTTGCCGTTCACGTTCACCTTCTACGGCGTGGCCTACACCGACGTGTGGGTGTGCTCGAACGGGTTCCTGAACTTCGGCGCTTCGAGCACGACGTACTCCAACACTGAAGCCCTGTTGATCTCCAATCCGCGCATCGCTCCGTTGTGGGATGACCTTAAGACGCTCGCCCCCAACGACATCTACATTGATGCCGGCCTGGACTATGTGACTATCCGCTGGGATGCGGTCACATATTCGGGCAACTACCCGGTCAACGCGGCTGTGACGTTGTACGCTGACGGTCGGATCCAGTTCCACTACGGAAGCGGCAACACCAGCCTGACGCCCACGGTTGGTATTTCGTCCGGCAACGGCAGCGACTACACGCTGTCGATGTACAACAACGCGACCACGCTTACAGATGTCAACTCGGTTGAGTTCGTTGGCATCTCGCCGCTGCCCGAGGGCATGAGTCTGAGCGCGGCCGGAGTGCTGTCCGGCGCGCCGACCGAGTTCGGAGCGTTCGCGCCTGCGATTCGTGTTACCGACTCGCTCGGCCGTAGCGATGAAACGCAGTTCGCGCTGACCATCACGGAAGAGTGCGAATTCATGCTCGGTGACATGGACTGCGACGGCGATGTTGACTTCGACGACATCGACCCGTTCGTCCTGGCGCTTGGTGGCGAAGCGGTCTACGAAGCTCAGTATCCGGACTGCAACTGGATGAACGCCGACTGCAACAGCGACGGCGATGTCGATTTCGACGATATTGACGCCTTCGTGGCGTTGATCGGCAGCTAGTCCGTGATTGTGGCAGGCCCAGCGGCCTTCCACGCAGTTTGAAGCAAACCGGCCGGCATCGTTTCAACAGAAGCGGTGCCGGCCGCCTTTTTGTGGGCATTGCGGCTGCCAAGGCCTCCCGCCGGGCCGGGGTTTGGGCTACAACTACCGGCTGTTGTGAATTGCCGGTTGATGGGGCCGCGAGCTGCGAGGTGCCTGACTTTGACGGACGCATTGGTGCTAGACGGGGTCACGAAACGCTACGGCCGCTTTACCGCCGTGAGCGACTTCAGCTTGCGCATGCCGGCGGGCGAGGTGCTGGGTTTCCTGGGGCCCAACGGCGCGGGGAAGACCACAACCATCCGCATGGTGATGAGTATCAACTACCCGGACGCCGGGCGGATCGAGGTTCTCGGTCACAGCCGGGCTCTGGATGTCAAGGACCGCATCGGCTACCTGCCCGAAGAGCGGGGGCTGTACCGCAAGATGACGGTCCAGGACACGCTGGCTTACTTTGGACGGCTGAAGGGGCTGCGTGGGCGGCGTCTGCGGGTGCGTATCGGCGAGTGCCTGGAACGGGTAGGGTTGCTCGACTGGCGCCGCAAGAAAGTCGAGACGCTCTCGAAGGGCATGTCGCAGAAGCTCCAGTTTATCAGCTCGATTCTCAACGAGCCGGAATTGGTCATCCTGGACGAGCCATTCTCCGGGCTGGACCCGATCAATGTCGACATGTTGGAGCAGTTGATCAGTGATATGCGCAAGGCGGGAACCACGGTCATCTTCTCGACCCACCAGATGAACCAGGCCGAGCGTCTCTGTGACCGAATCGTGCTCATCAACCGCGGGCGCAAGATCATCGACGGCACGATGAACGAGGTGCGAGGTCACTCCGCCGCCCGCATCGCCGTTATCGACGGAGATGGCAACCTGGGCGCACTGACCGACCTCGCGGGCGTTGTTAGAGGGCAGACCACCCGCGGCCACGCGCGGCTGGAGCTGTCCGCGGACGCCGACCCGAACGTCATCCTGCGAGCGGCGCTCGAGAAGACCGCGATCCAGAGGTTCGAGATTCAGCGCCCCAGCTTGCAGGAGATATTCGTGAAGCTGGTCGGCGAGTCCGGGGGGGCTACGCGCGGCAGCACGGACCAAGCGGCCGAGGAGGTGGCCCATGGATAGGATTATCACAGTTGCCAAGCGGGAGTTCCTGGCCACCGTCCGCACGAAGGCGTTCTTGCTGAGCGTGGTAATGATGCCGGCGCTGGTCGTCGGCGGGATCTATGGTGGCGAGGCCGTGAGGCAACTCAGCGCGGGCGAGGAGCAGCCTCTGAGGCGGCTGGCGGTTGTGGATCACACCGGGAGGGTGTTCACTTCGCTCGTGGCGCAGTTCGAGGCCCACAACGCAAAGTATCCGAACCAGAGTTTCGAGTTGCTGCCGATCGACCCGTCCGAAGCCGACTTGGGCGCGTTGGGGGCGCGCATACAGACCGGCGAGCTGTACGGCTATCTCGTGCTCCCGGCCACGGTGCTCGATGTGGAGAGCGACGACGAGTGCGCGCTGGCCCGCAAGGACAACCAGTTGCAGCTCGGGCAGAACATCGAGCGCCTGATCAACGCGGCCGTCTTTGCGGTGCGTTTCGAGCAGGCGAACATCGTCCCGGAGGACGTCGAGCGGCTGCAAGCCCGACTCACGTTCCGCAGGTTGGACGCAGCCACGGGTACGACCGTTAGCGACAACGAAGTGGCGCGCCTGCTGACGCCGTTCGCTTTCATGTTCCTGCTGTTCATGGGCACATTCGGCATCAGCCAGGGGCTGCTTACGACGGTGATCGAGGAGAAGAGCTCGCGTGTGGTCGAGGTCTTGCTGTCGGCCGTCAGCTCGACGCAACTCATGGCGGGCAAGATCCTGGGCATGGTCTGCGTGGGGTTTCTGCTGATGGCGGTGTGGGGATCGGTGGCCTCGCTCGGAGCGCGGGCCTACGACCTGGGCGATCTGGTCAACGGCTACCGGCTGACGATGGCGCTGCTGTACTTCGTGCCCGGTTTCCTGCTGATGGCGTCGTTGCTGGCGGCCATCGGCTCAGCCTGCAACGAGCTCAAGGAAGCCCAGAGCATGGTCTTCCCGCTCTCGCTGATCACGATTGTGCCGATGATCTCGTGGTTCCACATATCCGAGCACCCGGCGTCGATGTTCAGTTTGGTGCTCAGCTATATTCCGCCGATCACGCCGTTTGTGATGATCCTGCGAATCTGCGCCGATCCGGATACGCCGATGTTCCAGATCGTCACGACGCTGGGCGTGCTGTGGGTGAGCGTGGCAGTGGCGATGTGGGCCGCTGGCAAGGTCTTCCGCGTGGGCGTGCTGATGTACGGCAAGCAGCCGTCGCCGCGCGAGTTGTTGCGCTGGGTGAGGCACTCTTGACGATTTACGATTGACGATTGCGGATTGACGATTGCGGGGGGGCGGTTACTCGGCGGCTTCCGCAGCCACTTGGTCCAGGATCGCGGGGAGAATCTCTAGCAGACGGTCGATGTCTTGGTCGGTGCTGAAGCGGCCGAGCGAGAAGCGGATTTCGCCTTGGCCGACCTCCGGGGTGATCCGCATGGCCCGGAGTACGTGCGATAGCTCCATGGTCCCGCTGGTACAGGCCGACCC
>CAZUCH010000348.1:0-4062 GCA_964619045.1 uncultured Planctomycetales bacterium
GGCCAGCAGGTCGCCAGTGGAGATCAAGCCCACCAGGCGACCGTCATCCACCACCGGCAAATGCCGGATGCGCTTATCGGACATGACCGCCATGCAGTTGTCCACCCGTCCTTGTGAGCCGCAGGTTATCACCGGCGTCGTCATCACGTCGGAGACCTTGGTGACGGCGGGGTCGACCTGGGCGCTGACCACTCGGTTGAGCAGGTCACGCTCGGAGAACACGCCGACCACCGTGCCGTCCTTGACGACACACAGCGCACCGATGCGGCACCGGTTCATCAGGTTGGCGGCGTCCAGAACGGTTGCGTCCGGCGCGATCGTGGCAACGTTGGCGCCTTTCCGGGCCAGGATGTCCGCGACAATCGGCATGAATACGACCTCCTTGATGGTGACGTCAGTCTGCCATTCCAATGTTGACCCGCGACGGCCAGGCACCGGGCTCGCAAGAGTCCTATATTCCGCCGCCGTTGTCAAATGCGGCTTCATGGGCTCGGGCCTGTGTAATGTGGCTGCCCGGCGGCACGTCATGTACCAGCCACACGTTTCCGCCGATGATCGACCCGTGGCCGATGGTCAGCGGGCCGAGGATCGTGGCCTCTGAATACACGATGACGTCGTCTTCCACGTGCGGGTGGCGTTTGATGCCCTTGATGGGTTTGCCGTCCTCGTCGAGCGGAAAACTCTTGGCGCCCAGAGTAACGCCCTGATATAGACGCACGCGTTTTCCGATCACGCAGGTCTCGCCGATGACGACTCCCGTGCCGTGATCGATGAAGAAGCTCTCGTCGATAGTCGCGCCGGGATGGATGTCTATGCCGGTGGCGCCGTGGGCGTGCTCGGTGATGATCCGCGGAATCAGCGGCACGCCCAGCAGATGCAGCTCGTGCGCCAAGCGGTAATTCGTGATCGCCAGTAGTCCAGGGTAGCAGAGTACCGTCTCGGCGGGGCAGGTCGCCGCCGGATCGCCTTCGTACGCGGCCTGGACGTCACTGGCCAGCAGCCTCTTCACGGCCGGCAGGCGCTGAAGGAACTCACACGTTATGGTGGCCGCGCGGCTGTCACAGTCGTCGCGCGGCTCGGTGCCCGGGTTGTCGCAGGAGAAGCATAGGCCGCGGCGAATCTGCTGTTCGAGCTCACGCCGCACGTGGTCCAACGCGCTGCCGATATGGAAAGCCATATTGTCGGCGGTCAACTCCGATGTTCCGAAGTAGCCGGGGAACAGCACCGCCCGCAGCGCTTCGATCATGTCCATGATGATGTTGCGCTGTGGCAGCGTTTGGCAGCCGACACACCCGCCAGCCGGCCGCATCGGGTCGCCGTCGGCCTGACACAACGCGTCCACCAACGCGGCCAGGCGACCTTGGCCGTGATCATTTCTGGGCGGCTGGTTCGAGTTGTCGGAAGCGCTGGACGACATTGTCAATCTCGCAAGCTGAAGGTGCAGCGCCGCGCGGGCTGAAGCCCGCGGCTCTTCGACGCCGCGCGGGCCAAAGCCCGCGGCTCTTCAGTCGTACGACTCGTAAGACGCGGCGTCAGTTGTCGCACATTCAGCAAGCACATTACATCTTATCTTACCATCGCTTACGAATGGCTGCAGCCCGCGGCGGCTTTCTTGGCCTTCTCGGGGGCGCTGGGTTGGCAGCATCCCTTGCTGCCCTTGATCTCGCCAGAGCCCGGACATACCCCGGCACCTGCCTTATCGGCCTTCTTTGGCAGCTTGCAGCAGCCGACCGAGCCCTCGTTGAGCCCGCACTTGCCGCACTTCGTGGCATCCGGCTTGCAACAATTGTCGTTACCCTTGATCTCGCCACAGCCCGGGCAAACCACGACCTTGTCCTGACCGGCGGCCGGCTTGAGATCCTTGCAGCAGCCGATCGAGCCCTTGTTCAAGCCACACTTGGCGCACTTCTCGGCGTCCGGCTTGCAGCACTTGTCGTTACCCTTGATTTCGCCGCAGCCGGGACAGACGACGAGCGGCGCCGGGCAGCACGCATTCTTGGGCAGCTTGCAGCAGCCGACCGAGCCCTTGTTAAGGCCGCACTTGTCGCATTTCGTGGCGTCCGGCTTGCAGCACTTGTCGTTACCCTTGATCTCGCCGCAGCCTGAGCAAAGCACGATCTTGTCTTGTCCGGCAACGGGCTTGAGGTCTTTGCAGCAGGCGATCGAGCCCTTGTTGAGCCCGCACTTGTCGCATTTCGTGGCGTCCGCCTTGCAACACTTGTCGTTACCCTTGATCTCGCCGCAGCCGGGGCAGACGACGAGCTGCGTGGGGCAGCACGCCTTCTTGGGCGCTTTGCAGCACGCGGGAACGTCTTTCTTTTCACCCTTGTCCTTGTCGCCAACTTGCTGAGCCGCGGCCGGCAATAAGATCATACATGCTACTAGAAAGACTCCTGCGAGGCTCCACTTGCTCTCCATGATGTTCTCCTTGTTTCTTCAGATCCTGCAGTGTGGCGGCGCTTGGGCCGCCAACACAAAGATGCACTGATACACTCGATAAAGGGGCCGGAAACCGTTCCGGCACCGCTGATACACTCGTTGAGACGAGTCCGTGGATTCGCTGGCGCGCTCCCGCCCGCACTACTCGTCCTCGCCGAATAGCCACGTACTCAGATACCGTTCCCCGCTGTCGGGCAGCAGCACGACGATCATCTTGCCGGCGTTGTCCGGCCGCGCCGCAAGTTGCTCGGCGGCCCACAAAGCGGCGCCGCTCGATATGCCAGCCAGTATGCCCTCTTCGCTGGCCAGCCGACGAGCGGCCTCGCCGGCATCCTCGTGGCCGACCTGCACGATCTCGTCAACCACGTCCATGTTCAACACCTCGGGAACGAAGCCCGCGCCGATGCCCTGTATCTTGTGCGGCCCGGGCTTACCGCCCGAGAGCACCGGCGAACCAGTCGGCTCGACCGCGACCGCCTTGAACGACTCCTTGCGCGCCTTGAGCACCTCGGCAATGCCGGTGATCGTCCCGCCCGTGCCGACACCAGATACGAGGATATCGATGCGCCCGTCAGTGTCGCGCCAGATCTCCTCGGCCGTCGTCTGGCGATGAGCTTCCGGATTGGCCGCGTTGGCGAACTGCTGGAGCAGCAGATGATGCGGCCCCGAAGCCGCTATCTCCTCGGCCTTGCGCAGCGCTCCGGGCATGCCCTCCGAACCCGGTGTCAACACTAGCACGGCCCCCAGAATCTTCAGCAGGCGGCGACGCTCCACGCTCATCGTCTCAGGCATGGTCAGGATCAGGCGGTAGCCGCGCGCCGCACACACAAACGCCAGCGCGATGCCCGTGTTGCCGCTGGTCGGCTCGACCATGATGGTGTCTTCGTTGATCCTGCCCGCCCGCTCGGCGGCGTCGATCATGCTCACCCCGATGCGGTCCTTGACGCTCGAACACGGGTTAAACGACTCAAGCTTGGCGACCAGATCGGCACCCAGGTCACGGCCGATTCGGCTGAGGCGGACCAAGGGCGTATCACCCACGAGTTGCGTAATGTTCTCCGCGATCTTGCTCATTTGCTACCTGCCTTCTTCCGCCGGCCGACCGCGGCCCCGCGGGTGGACTTTCCGCCACACTGCCGAGCACCTGTCGAGCGGCCCTTGGCCTTTTTCGCGCCTCGGCCCCCAGGCGCACTGTCCAGGCCGACCATATCGGCCAGGGTGAAACCGTCGAGCACGTCTTCGACGGCGTCGGAGACGGCCGTCCAGACTTGCCGGGCGGCGCAGTTGCCGGCCCGCTCACACGCCCGCCGATCCGTGACACAGTCCACCAGCGAAAACGGGCCCTCGAGTGCCCGCAGCACCTCGCTGAGCCTGATTTCCTTCGGCGGGCGGGTCAGAGTGAATCCGCCGCCGCTGCCACGCGTGCTGCGAACCAGACCCGCCGCCTTCAATGTGGTCAGCAGTGTATGCAGGTATTTGCGCGACAAGCTCTGGCGCTCGGCGATCACGCTCATGAGCACCGGGGAATCATCATTGGCCCGGGCCAACTCGAACATTGCCCGCAGCCCGTATCGTCCGCGCGTGGAAACTCTCATTGCTTTGTCCATCAAGTCTACTATGATA
>CAZUCH010000349.1:0-4023 GCA_964619045.1 uncultured Planctomycetales bacterium
GCTCGTTACCCTGCGAACCTTCGGCAAGCCCATCATTAACATGGACAGCCGCACAGCCGTTTCCGGCGCCGACAGCCCCCTGTTCGAAGAAGCCGTGCAGGCCCGGCGCCTGCTCGATGCGGCCCCAGCGGAGGCCGCCGAACAAACCGACGAACCCATCCTTGTCGCCCCGACGCTGGAGCAGCTTCGATTCAGCCGCCCCCGTATTCGCAAGAAAGTGGACTTCTCCGCCAAGCAGCTCTTCCACGAACAGCACGGAGACGATTCCGTCATCATCGCGATCGAGGATGTTTTCGTCTCGCAAGGCTCGGCCGCCCGTAGCGGCGATTTCCTCGAACTCCGCGCCGACGCCGCCGTCGTCTATCTCCACACCGACCAACTCGGCGGCGACATCCCGGGCCTCCTCGACGAGAGCCGAAAGGCCAAGGAAGGCCGCAAGATCAGGCCGCGCGATCTGGATGAAGTGCCGGACGAGGACCGCCCGCGCGATGAACCCAAAGTCAGCAACAAGCAGAAAACCGACCGCCAGGCCGCCGGCGAGTGGGTGTCCGCAGTCTATCTGGAGGGTGACGTCCTCCTGACGCGCGGCCAACGGATGATCCGCGCGTCAAAGCTCTACTACGACTTCGAGAACGACAAGGCGCTTATCCTGGATGTTGTCACGCGCGCCCTGGAGCCATCGCGGAAACTGCCCATCTACATCCGCGCGGACGTCGCCCGCCAACTCGACAGCAAGCGCTACGTCGCCAACAACGCCCAGATCACGACGAGCGAATTCCACACGCCCCACGTGTCCATTGGCGCAAGCGAGGTCAATTTCGAAGACATCACGCCCCGCGACGCCTCGGGTCAAATCACCGGCGTCCAGGCCGGAACCTACAGCGCGAAGCACACCACCCTGAAGATGGAAGGCATGCCCCTGGCTTACTGGCCCTACTCGGCCGGCTCCTTCTCGCGAGACACCCAGGCCTTCCGCAGCGCCAAGTTCGGCTACAACGGCGACTTCGGCGCCAGCATCGAGACGAAGTGGTACCTCTTCAACCTCCTCGGACTCGAACAGCCCGAAGGCTATGACGCAACGCTCAAAGTCGACTACTTCACCGATCGAGGCCCCGCCGGCGGCATCGACATGGACTACCAGCGAGACGACTATTTCGGCCTCGTCCGCTCCTACTACATCAACGACACCGGCGACGACGACCTCGGACCCACCCGGGGCGGCCCCCCCGACACGACCGACCGCGGCCGCTTCCTGATCCGCCACCGCCAGTACTTCCCCGAGGCCAAGGGCTGGGAGCTCTCGGTCGAAGGCTCCTACATCAGCGACGACCAGTTTCTGGAATCCTACGAACGCAACGAGTGGGAGAACGGCAAGCCCAACGAAAACGCCCTCTACCTCGTCAAACGCCAGGACAACTGGCAGTTCTCCGCACTGGCAAACTGGCGAATCAGCGAGTTCCTCACGCAGACCGAGCATCTGCCGGACACGCGCTTCACCCTCATCGGTGAACCGCTCGCCGACTATGCTACGTTCTACAGCGACAACCGACTCGGCGTCGTCCGCTACAGGCCCGACGAACGACGCCGGTATTTCAACGGTGACGGTGAACGCCGCGACAACCTCGGCCGCACCGGATCCACGCTGCGTGGCGACACCCGACAGGAAGCCCAGTTCCTCATCCCGGACATCGGTCCGCTCAAGCTCACACCGTACGTCATGGCCCGCGGCACCGGATGGGACGATACGCCCTCATATTACGACGGCGGAGGCCGCGGTCGAGGCATGGCCGGCTACGGCGTTCACGGCAACGTCATCGCCACACGGGTCTATGACGATGTCGAATCCGAGTTGTTCGACCTCCACCGCCTTCGGCATGTCATCAAGCCCGACGTCTCGGCATTCAACATGCACAGCACCCTGGACTCGTCTCGAATCTCGCCCTTCGACCCCGGCGTCGAGGACATCGACGACTTCGGCGGAGTCGCCCTGGGTCTCCGCCAACGCTTCCAGACCAAGCGCGGCGGGCCCGGCCGATGGCGTACCGTCGACTGGATCAAACTCGACATCGAGGCCGGCTTCTTCCACAACCCCCAGGACGGCGAGGACACGCACGGCGATTTCATCTATGCCAGGCCCGAAGACAGCATTACTTCCAACTTCATCGCCGCCAACTTCCAGTACCGCCTCAGCGACTCCACCGTCTTCGTTTATGACGGTGTCTATGACACCAATCGCGGCAACATGGGGACGAGCAACGTTTCCGTGGCCGTCGAGCGCGAGCCGCGGCTGGCGTACTTCGCCGGCTGGCGGTACATCCACGATACGAACAACAGCCTCATCGCCTTTGGCGCCAACTACCGCCTCACCCAGAAGCACACGATCGCCTTCCGCGAACTCTACGACATCGAACGCGGCAGGAACTACTCCACCCAGATCATCTACATCCGCAAATGGCCCCGCTGGTACACCGCCCTCTCTTTCGATGTCGATCGCGCCCTGGATGACATCGGCGTCAATCTCAGCATCTGGCCCGAAGGCGCCCCCAATATCGGGCTAGGCTCAAAGCGATACACCGGCCTGGCCGACTCCGTGGGTCTGAACCTAAGATAGCACACGGTCAAACACCACACGGTCCACAAGACAACCCCCCGGCTCAATGCCACCCCCTCGGCGTCGAGCCGGCAATCAGGTTGCTGTTTGGCGAAGCCACAGCACGAGGAGAAGAGAAACATGCCGGAATCCCTGCCCGAGAAAGAACGCAACTTCGTCCAACAGATCGTCCAGGGCGATCTCGAAACCGGCAAATGGGCGGGACGTGTCGTCACACGATTCCCCCCCGAGCCCAACGGTTACTTACACGTCGGACACGCCAAGAGCATCTGCCTCAACTTCGGCCTTGCCGCCGAATACCCGAACGGCTGGTGCAACCTGCGCTTCGACGACACCAACCCCGTCAAGGAAGAGGACGAATACGTCCGCTCCATCATTGACGACATCCGATGGCTCGGTGTCCGATGGCCCGGTGCAAGCGAAACCGACGCCATGGCCGGCGTCCTCTTCGCCTCGGACTACTTCCCGCAGATGTACGACTGGGCCGTCGAACTCATCAAGAAAGGCAAGGCTTACGTCTGCGACCTCACGCCGGAGCAAACGCGCGAGGGCCGAGGCACGCTCACAAGCCCCGGAATCGACAGCCCCCACCGAGGCCGGACCATCGACGAGAACATCGAGCTCTTCGAGAAGATGCGAAAGGGCGAGTTCCCGGATGGCAGCAAGACCCTCCGCGCCAAGATCGACATGGCCCACGCCAACCTCAACATGCGCGACCCTGTCATGTTCCGCATCCTCCACGCCCCACACCACCGCACGGCCGACGCATGGTGCATCTACCCGATGTACGACTGGGCCCACGGCAACGAGGACAGCATCGAAGGCGTCACCCACAGCATCTGCACGCTCGAGTTCGAGAACCACAGACCCCTCTACGACTGGTTCATCGACGCCATCAACGAAGGACGAACGCCCGACGGCGAGGGCTCCCACGGCAAGTCCATAGTCCACTCGCAACAGATCGAGTTCGCCCGACTCGAACTCACATACACCGTCATGAGCAAGCGCAAGCTCCTCGCGCTCGTCAAGGACGGTCACGTCAGCGGTTGGGACGACCCCCGCCTGCCGACGCTCGGTGGGCTCCGACGCCGCGGATACACACCCGAGTCCATTCGCGCCTTCTGCCGAGACATCGGTGTCGCCAAGTTCAGAAGCACGATCGACGTCGTCCGACTGGAGAACGCCGTCCGCGAAGACCTCAACAAGAAGGCCCCACGCGTCATGGCGGTGCTGCGCCCCCTCAAGCTCGTGATCGACAACTACCCCGAGGGCGAGAGCGAACAACTCGACGCCATCAACAACCCGGAGGATCCGGCCGCGGGCCATCGCAGCGTACCGTTCTCCCGCGTTCTCTACGTCGAACGCGACGATTTCCACGAGGACCCGCCGAAGAAGTACTTCCGACTCGCCCC
>CAZUCH010000350.1:0-4000 GCA_964619045.1 uncultured Planctomycetales bacterium
CCAGGATTGTCGGGCGGGACGCCCGCCCCACCCTGATTAATTCCCAGTCTCGACCCCCGTGTCGGACGTGGGATAGAAGCGGCGTTCTACGGCCGACACGGGGGTCGGCCGCTACAGTCCACCGAACCAAGCGCGGCGAGAGCTAGACGCCCTTTTTCAAGCGCTGGCGGAGGCGGGCGTCGATGTAGGGCTGGATGTCGCCGTTGAGGACGCGCTGTACGTCGCCCACCGCCAGGTTGGTGCGGTGGTCCTTGACGTGAATCGTGGACCCGTGGATGACGTAGCTGCGAATCTGATTGCCCCAGGCGATTTCACCCTTCTCACTGTACGCCTTGGCTAGTTCCGCATCCTGCTTGGCCTTTTCGAGCTGCTCCAGCTTCGATTGCATCACGCTCAGCGCCAGACGCTTGTTCTGCGCCTGGCTGCGCTCGTTGACGCACTCCACCATGATCCCGGTCGGCTTGTGCCGCACGCGGACGGCCGTCGCAACCTTGTTGACGTTCTGACCGCCGGCCCCCGACGCCCGGCGAAAAAAGACGATGTCCAGATCGCCCTCCGCCATCTCGATCTTGGTTTCCTCGAGCTCCGGCAGACAGTCCACGCCGACAAACGACGTCTGGCGTTTGCCCTGGGCATTGAACGGGCTGAGCCGCACCAGCCGATGCACGCCGACCTCGCAGGCCAGGTAGCCGTAAGCATAGGGCCCCTCGACCAGCAAGGTGACCGACTGAATCCCAGCTTCCTCGCCGCTGCGCTTGTCGATCTCGCTAGCCTTGAACCCCTGGTTCTCGAAGTGCATCAGGTACATGCGCATCAGCATCTCGGCGAAGTCGCACGAGTCAGCCCCGCCCGCGCCGGCCTGAATGCTGAAAAAGCAGTTACGTTGGTCGTTCTCACCCGACAGCAGTGTCAAGAGCTCGACCCGATCGGTCTTGCGCGCCATCTCCTCGAGTTCGCGGCGAGCTTCGACGATTGACTCTTCGTCGCCCTGTTCGCCGGCCAATTCGAGGAGCACTTCGGCGTCCTCGGCCCGGCGCAGCAAGTCATCCACGGGCTCGACCAGAGATCGCAGGGTCTTCATCTCGGCCACGACCTTCTGGGCCGATTCCTGGTGGTCCCAGAAGGTGGGTCGCTCCATCAGCGACGCCAGCTCCCCCAGCCGCTTGTTCTTGCTTGGCAAGTCAAAGAGAGTCCCGGATCGCGTGAATCCGGGCCGCCAGCTCGCGCAACGCGCCCGCCGGGTCTTCGTGGATGATTACCATGCTAACTTCCCAGGTCTTGTGTGCCGCACTCTAGTACTTTGTCCGGCGGGCTTTGTCGTGTGCCACTGCTCTTGAGCAGTGCGCTGCGGTACCGGAGATGGAAGGACACTGCTCAAGAGCAGTGGCACCCAGCCAACTCCACGCAATCGCCGGGACGAAGTACAAGCACGAGAGTCGTCTACCATCGTCCGCCTGTCGTCAGGATCGAGAACCGGACGCGACGCACTTCAGGCCGGCGGCCTTGCGCAGCACATCCGCCTTGTCCGTGAGTTCCCAAGTGAAATTCGGCAGCTCGCGACCAAAATGCCCGTGTCGAGCCGTCTCGCGATAGATTGGACGCCGCAGATTCAGATGCGCGATGATCCCGCGGGGCGTAAGCGGGAAATGCTCGCGGACGAGTTCGCAGATGGCGGTTTCGTCGATTCTCGCAGTGCCCTCGGTGCTGACCAGGACGCTGGTCGGCTCGGCCACGCCGATGGCGTATGAGAGCTGCAATTCGCAGATGTCCGCCAACTCGGCGGCGACGATGTTCTTGGCGATGTAGCGGGCCATGTATGTTGCCGAGCGGTCGACCTTGGTGGGATCCTTGCCGGAGAACGCTCCGCCGCCGTGCCGGCCCCGGCCGCCATAGGTATCGACGATGATCTTGCGTCCGGTCAGGCCGCAGTCGCCTTGTGGGCCGCCGATCTCGAAGCGCCCGGTGGGGTTGACGTGTACGGTGATGTCACTGTTCCACCAGTCGCCGAGAATGGGTTTGATGATCTCGGCCGTAACCGCCTCACCCAGTTCGCTCTGCCGGTTATTCCAATAGGGCGTGTGCTGGGTCGAGAGGACGACGGTGTCGATGCGAACGGGTTGGTTGCCGTCGTACTCGACGGTTACTTGCGACTTGGCGTCGGGCCGCAGGCCGTCGATACGCTCTGCGCGGCGCGCGTCTGCGTGCTCACTCACCAGTCGGTGTGCGAGTTGAATGGGCAACGGCATCAGCTCGGGTGTCTCGCGACAGGCAAATCCGAACATCATGCCCTGGTCGCCGGCGCCTTCGCGATCGACGCCCATCGCGATGTCGGGCGATTGTCGCTTGATGGACGTCAGAACCGCGCACGACTCGTAGTCAAACGCCATGTCGCCGGAGATGTAGCCGATCTCCTTGACGGTCTCGCGGACGATGTCGGGGATTTCGACGTAGGCCTGGGTGGTGACCTCGCCGGCCACGACGACCATGCCGGTCGACACCAGGGTCTCACAGGCGACGCGTGAGTACTCGTCCTGGGCCAGCATGGCGTCCAGGACGGCGTCGGATATCTGGTCCGCGACCTTGTCCGGGTGCCCCATGCTCACGGACTCGGAGGTAAACACGTGTTTGTTGCTGCTCGACTGGGCCAAGGGATGCTCCTTCTTCATGGAGAGGCGTTGCCACGTTCTCGGTCTCAGTATACTAGTAGTATAGGTCGGCCCCGACAAGGTGACTCGCCCGGGCAAGCGTCGGCGGCCATCGTAGCTCCCGGGCTCCGCCTGGGATGTGTCTAGGAGCAGGCATGGGAACGACAATCGACTGGTTCTACGACAGGAAAGGGTGAGGCTCGTGCGGCCGAGCGCGGGAGTTTCTTGCGCAGCACGAGTTCACCGCGACCGAGGAAGTACACGCTAATAAGGCCAAGCTGGGGCGGGACGCGGCGCTCGAATTGGCGCGGCGTGCCCACAAACTCGTTGTCGCCAAGGGCACGAAAGTGACGATCTTCGACCTGCGCAACGACCGCCCCCCCGATTCGGAACTGCTCACGGCCATGCTCGGCCCCACTGGGAACCTGCGGGCGCCGACGCTGCGGGCCGGCGATACACTGCTGGTCGGATTCAACCCGGACGTTTACGCCGAGGAGTTGTGATCAGCCCACCGGATGCCAAACCGCTCCCGTCGACCGGTGTGCCGAACGCCATGGGTGATCATCCGGCGCTGGCGGCCGGGGCTCGGATATCGTTTGCGGGCCTGGTGCTGAACGTCACGCTGGCGATCGGCAAGCTGGTGGCCGGCGTGCTCGGGCACTCGTTTGCGCTTGTTGCCGACGCCGCCGAGTCCTCGTTGGATGTAGTTGCGTCCTTTGTCGTCTGGCACGGGCTGCGAATCGCCGGCCGCCCCGCCGACGACGACCATCCCTATGGTCACGGTCGGGCCGAGGCTCTCTCTGGGATGATCGTCGCCATGATCATCCTGCTGGCCGGCATCGGCATCGGCGCGATGGCCATCCACGGGCTCTCGCAAACCCACCCCGGACCGGCCCCCTTCACGCTCGTGGTCCTGATCGGCATCGTGATCGTCAAGGAGACTATGTACCACGTCACCGCGCGAACAGCACGGCGTATCAACAGCAGCGCCGTTCGCGTCGACGCCTGGCACCATCGCAGTGACGCCATAAGCTCGGCCGCCGCCGCCGTTGGCGTCTCGATCGCAGTGTTTGGCGGCCCGGCCTACGCTCAGGCCGACAACTGGGCCGCGCTGGTCGCGGCGGCGATCATCACGGTCAACGCGTTCCGGCTCGTTCAACCCCCGCTGCAGGATCTTATGGACACCCACCCCCCGGAAATCGTCGACCAGGCCCGCGACTTGGCGTGCGCCGTGGTCGGCGTCGCCGGCGTCGAGAAAACACTAGCCCGCAAGAGCGGCCTGGATTACTGGATCGACATGCATGTCGAAGTCGATCCCGACATGACCGTGCGCCAGGCTCACGGCGTAGCCCACA
>CAZUCH010000351.1:0-3980 GCA_964619045.1 uncultured Planctomycetales bacterium
CCTGTCGGCCAAGCTGGGACTGGAGCGCGGCTCACGCGTGCCGCGCCCGGAAGTGCCGCTGGAGGCCCGGCGTGAGCTCGTGCTGGGCAAGCAGGCTTTTCTGGACGGAGAGTACGAACAGGCGATCGAGCTAGCCGAGAAGGCAATCGCTACCGCCCGGGAATTCGCCGAGGCGATCGGGTTCACCGGCATTTGTTACGCGCGTCTGGGCCGCTACGAGGAGGCCGAGGGGCGTCACAGACGTCAGGAGGCGCTGGGTCGCAAGTGGGATGATGCTCCACCCCAGATCGAAGCCCTGGCCAATCTGGGCGTGATGCAGTATTTCCGCGGCAGCTACGACGAGGCCGAGCGGAACTACCGGCAGGCCGCCGCGATGGCCGAGGACATTGGTCTGGAGAAAGAGAGCGCCCAGATCTGCAACAACCTCGGATTCGTGCTGTTTCGCGAGGGGCGGATGGCCGACGCGGAGCAGGCATTTCAGCGTGCGATCGAGATTCACCGGGCTTACGGCAGCTTGACGGCTCTGGTGGGGCCATACAACGGGATGGGCAACGTACTGGCCGAGGATGGCCGTTACGATCTGGCGCGGACCTATTATCGGCGGGCATTGGGGCTGGCATCGAAGGTGGGTGACCGGGCCTGCGTGGGCACGACCCGCATGCACCTCGGGCGATTGGCGGCCCGCGAGGGGCGTTTCGCGGAGGCCAAGGACGAGTTTACGATGGCGGTTAACGCCCTGGAGGAGACCCGTTTCTGGAATGGGCTTACTCGGGCGTATGAATACATGGCGGACATGAATCTGCAACTGAAGGACTATGACGAGGCGATTCGCTGCGCTGACAGACGTATCGATCTGGCCCGGCAACACTCCAATATTGCCATGGAATCGGCGGCGTGGTTGCAGAAAACTGATACACTGGAGAAAGCAGGTCGCGTGGACGAGGCGGCGAATTGCCTGGCGCTGGGACGTAGCACCGGGGCAATTGTCGCCAATGACACGTAATCCGCGTCGACTTCTACAAGTTGGACATCGAATTCGGAGGCCGTAATGACGTGGGCGCTCATCCCGATCGGGCTATCGGTCGCTGCCGTACTGGCAGTGCTGGTCATCGGTCTGCGAGCGGCGCGGAAGAGCGCGCGTGCGGAACGCGACCGTCGTGAGGCGGCGGAGCGGCAGCTCTCGCGGATCGAGGGTGTCGCCGACCGCAACTCAGCGATTCTGCGCAGCGCGATGGACGGTTTCTTCGTGCTGGGGGAAGACTACCGATTCAAGGAGGTCAATGAGTCCTTCTGCAAGATGACCGGCTACTCGGCGTCCGAACTGCTCGACATGAAGATGACCGACATGGAGGTCAGCGCGGGGTTGCAGGATGGCGACGCCGATGCGTCGTGGCGCACGGGGCTGCACTATTTCAGCACGTCGCATCGTCACAAGCTCGGGCACACGATTCAGCTCGAGAACTGTGTGATCGTCCTGCACGACGATGGCCACCGGATTCTGGTCGGGTTCGCACGTGACGTGACGGAGAGATCGCGCGTCGAGCAGGCTCTGCGCAAGAGTGAAGCGCAGTACCGCAACCTGGTTGAGACCTCGCGCGATGTGATCTGGTCGATGGACCTCGACGGGCGCTGGACGTTCGTGAACAACGCAGCCCGAGGCGTCTACGGCTACGAGCCGGCGGAGATGCTCGGGCACTCGGTCACGGAGTTCGTGCCGGCGGAACTGATCGAGCGGACGGAAATGCTGCTGGATGAACTGCGAGCCGGCAAGCCGCGGCTGCGCTTTGAGACTCGGCATATCCGCAAGGATGGTTCCGCGGGCCATCTCACTGTCAGCGCCATCCCGGTCCGTGACGACTACGGCACCGTGGTCGGCTATGCGGGCACGGCGGCCGACGTCAGTGAGCGCAAGGAAGCCGAACAGCAGTTGCACCAAGCCCATTGCCGCTTTGAGTCACTGGTGGCGGGGATGCCCCTGGGGTACGTCGTATGGTCGCCGGAATCGCGTGTGCTGGAGTGGAATCCGGCCGCCAGCGAGATTTTCGGATACTCCGGTGAGGAGGCTCTGGGGCGCGAGGCAACGGAGTTGCTCATACCCACGGCTGGCCGGAGTGCTTTCGATGAGATGTTGCGGGCCGTGCTGGACGGTCGCCGGAGCCAGGGCGTCAGTATCCTCTTGAACCGCAAGAAGAGCGGCGAGAAGATCCAGTGCGAGTGGTACAACACGCTGATACCAAACCAGAAGAGTGACGGCATTCACGGTGTCGCCACGATGATCCGGGACGTGTCCGAACGTGAGCGATTCGAGGCCCAACTGCGACAATCGCAGAAACTAGAGAGTCTGGGCATGCTGGCGGGCGGAGTGGCCCACGACTTCAACAACCTGCTCGTGGGGATCATGGGCAACGCATCACTGGCGATGGACAAGTTGCCGGGCGACGAGGCCGACCTGCGGCCGCTGCTCGAACGCGTGGTCAACGCGGGCCGGCGAGCCACGGATCTGACGCAGCGCATGCTGGCCTACGCCGGTCGCGCGACTTGCGACGTGCGGATCATGGACCTCAACAGCATGGTTCGTGAGATGGTCGAGTTCGTGGTCGCCGCGGTCCCGAAGAACGTCGCCTTGCAGACGCAAACGTCGGACAAGCTGCCCCTGATCAAGGCCGATAGCGGCCAGATTCAGCAGGTCATCATGAACCTGCTCATGAATGGCGCGGAAGCGATCGGCGACGAGGGTGGCGAAGTTGCCGTGTCGACGTGGGTGGAGCAGCTCGACCAGCGGCGGATAGCGGTCGAGTTTCCGGAGCACCAACTGGACGCGGGCCCGCATGTGTGCCTCGAAGTTCGCGACACGGGCTGCGGGATGTCCGCGGATATCCTCAGCCGCATCTACGATCCGTTCTTCAGCACGAAGTTCGCCGGTCGCGGACTGGGACTCTCGGCGATTCTGGGCATCGTGCGAGCACACCGCGGAACGATAACCGTGTCGAGCCGCGAAGGCGTCGGCACGACCTTCCGCGTTCTGCTACCGGCGGCCGCGCACGTAGCCGGGCCACAGCCGGCCAAGAGGTACTCGAAGGGTCTGCCGCGTGGTTCCACTCTGTTGGTCATTGACGACGAGGAAGACATCCGCGACGTCGTGCGGGCCGTTCTCGAAATGCGTGGCATCTCCGTGATCACCGCCGAGGATGGCCGCAGCGGGATCGCCGCGTTCAGGGCGCAACCCGATGAGATCGATGCGATCCTGCTGGACATGAACATGCCGGGGATGAGCGGCGAGGCGGTCTTCGAGGAGCTGCTGAGGATTCGCCCGGATGCCAAGGTCATCTTGTCGACGGGTTATAGCGAGCAGGAAGTGGCCACGCATTTTGCCAATGCCCCACTAGCTGGTTTTGTGCACAAGCCGTATACGGCCAATGCACTCGTCGAGAAGATCGGCGCGGCGATGGCTGGCGTTTCCAGCAGCGCCTCGCGGTAGCCGTCGTGCGAATCATACGGATTCCGAATAGAAGTTGCGCCAGCAGGAGTAGCGGCCGACCTCCGAGTCGGCCGTAGGATACCGGCAACGATGCCGCGCCAACGCAAGGCATGGCGCGAAGTCGAATCGGGATCCGTATCACAGGCTGTTGGCGCGCTGCGAGTGCTTCTCCCGACCCGTAAACGCAGGCGGCCCGCCGAAGCGGGCCGCCGTGCCATTCTGCTTTGCTGACTCCGCGGCATTGCCACGGACGTGCGGGTCAGCCGCCCAACAACGCCACGAACGCGTCGATGTCGTCGAAGTCGATTACGCCACTGTCATCGCAGTCGGCGTTCATCCACAGGCAATCGGGGTAGACGGCCAGATAGCCCTCTTCGCCGGCCAGTGCCAGGACGAAACCGTCGATATCGTCGAAATCGATGGCCCCGTCGCAGTTCATGTCGCCGAGGAGCGTGGGTGACTCGCACTCGACGCGTTCGACGCTGAACGCATCGACGCCGGC
>CAZUCH010000352.1:0-3962 GCA_964619045.1 uncultured Planctomycetales bacterium
CCGCTCAGGGCCGCGACAACAAGCCGCCACCCATCAAACAATCCTATTACGCAAGCCGATCCGCCCAGACGTGAATACTAGAGTGCTATCGTGCTTTTCACCCACTCCGGACAAGACAGCCCCGGCGACAACCGCAAACCTGCGATGGCTGCCGCCCATTCGTTGCCACGAGCTTTCGCCCGCATCCCCATACCTTCGCCTCCTTACTCACGATGCCCAACACGTGACATCTCGCGGTCGGCCCACGGCCCACGTACCCCCAAGATGGAGGAACGGCCCCACAAACCTCCAGCCGTCCCACGTACCTACTTCCGACCATACAGGATTACTGCCCCCATTGTCAACCCGGACACCCTGTATTCCACGGCGCCAGCAACGGAAACGGCCACCAGTTTGATGGCACTAAGTTACTAAATCTAACACTATTGATAACCGCTATTGCATGTCGGCGTGAGTTGCTCTCTAGAGACTGGTCAGGGAGCGCGCTATCCACGCTGGGGGTGGTTATGAAGCCCGCCACTCCCAGACGAGAATGGACGCGGCCTGATCACGCAGCATCAACGGTATTTGACAATGGCTCAACGGCAACTGCGAGTATGATCTGACCGGCAACGTGAGCAGTCGCTGCCCAGAATGCGGAACAAGTGTTGAAGACATTCCTCCGTCTGTAAACGATAGGGACGGCTAGGCGGTTGAAAAGGTCGGCAACTCGGCGGAGCACGGTTAGTACGACGCGCGTGGGACTTTGGCCCGACGGTTGAAGGCGAGGGCACTTGATGACTGAGAGAGCGGCAGCCGCGAATGAATCCGGCAACAGACTCCCGTGGGTGACTTGGCTGTTCCTGGTGATCGGATGCTCTCTCGGCGCGTTCTTGCTATTCGGGAGCGGTGATGTTCTGGTGTACGTTGCGTTTGTGGCGTGGCCGGTGTCCATGGTCGGTTTGGTACTGGGGATGATTGTCGCGTATCGGCATTGGCACGACACGTCCCGTTCGAATCAAGTCAGACGGGGGGTATTAGTGGGAGTTACGACCATTGCGGCAGGCGTCTTTGCCGTTGGTCATACGCTCCTGGCCGGTCTCGTTTTGGGGGCCGCACGTGAGCATGCCAAGACGGCGGTCACTGCATCCAACTTGAAAGGCCTGGGCGGTGGGGCCAGGGTTCATTGCGACGAGCACGGCTTCTACCCTCCATCACTGCAATCGCTTGTCGAACCGGGACGCTGCATTCCGATGCAGTTGGTGAGCATCGGCGATCCTCGTATCGCTGATGTCTGCCGGGACGAGAATACTCTGGGCTATTCGTCGTTCGACTATTGCCCGGGCGTGGGAGCCTGGCGAGATGAGCCGGAGGTCATACTTGCCCACGAACGGCAGGCGTGGTCGGCGCTCGAAGTGCGCGTCTTCCCGCGGTATGGTCGCTGCACTCTGTTTGGTAACGGCAGAGCGCTCCTGTTGGGGGCGGACGAATTCGCCGCCGCCAAGCGGCGCGATAAGGCGCGGCGTGCCGAACTCGGGTGGCCTGTTTGTGAGTAGCCGTTGGTGAGGATGTGAACGGCGGGTGAGAAACGAGATAAGTTTGCCGGGGGGTGCTTTGTGGGGTATACTATGCGTGCCATAGTATGGCGAGGTGAGAGTCGCGGTTGTTTGGTTTCAGAATCGTGGTTGTGCGGTTTGGGAGTGCTGGTCATGCGCGTTGAACGGGAACTGATGCGGGGGGCGGGGCCGGTGGCGGTGCTTAAACTGCTCCAGAGCCGCGAGATGTATGGGTACGAACTGGTCGAGGCGCTGAGCAAACGGTCCGAAGGCGTGCTCGCCATGGGACAATCCACGCTCTACCCGATGCTCTACAACCTGGAGAGCAAAGGGCTGGTCAAAGCCAGTCGGCGAGAGTCGCCGGCCGGGCGGGAACGCAAGTATTATCGGCTCACGAAGAAGGGCGAAGGGCAACTCGCCAAACAAACCGAGCACTGGCAGGCCATCGTGCAAGCCATGCGGGCACTGGGAGTTGTGTCCGGACCAACCGCCGGGATGGAGGCGATCGCATGACAGGAGCCGTCCTACCGCCCGAGGCGCGGCCGGCATCGCTGTGGCGTCGTTTGTGGCGTACGCCGATGAGTGATGTGCTGCGTGGCCGTCTGACGTGCAGCCTGGATCATAAGGCGGTGGTGGACGCCGCCGGGCTGCCGGATTCGGTGGGTCAACTCGTCCAGCGCGTTGTGCGACGGACACATTTGTGGCGCAGCGAGAAGGTTGACGTGGCGCGCGAGCTGGCGGCGCACTTTCAGGATGGGCTGGCGGCAGGTGCGTCGGCGGACGAGCTGGTCGAGTCGTTTGGCGACACGGCTCGGGCCGCACGGCTGATTCGGCGTGCAAAACGTCGGGGGCGTTCGCCGGTCTGGAAGACTTGGGCGTTGGGGACGCGGAGTTTGGGGGCGCTCTTCTGCCTGGCGCTGGCCGTGTACGTTGTGCAGGCCGTGCGGATGTTCACGCAGGGGCCCAATATCACACGAAACTATGTTGCCGAGTGGAACGCCGCCCCGGCGGCTGTGCCGGAGGAGGAGCGTGCCTGGCCGGTGTATCGGCGAGGCGCGGTGCTACTGGGCGATCTCCCCGAGGGAGTCAAGCTGCGCTACCGACCGGGGCAGGAGGGCTGGACGGAACTGTTGGCGTTTGCCTCCGAGCGGGAGGAGGCATCACGGCTCTATCGGCAAGCGGGGTCGATGGGAGAGCTGGGGGCGTTGCTGGGGGATCCGGCAGACGAGGCGCTGTATTCCAAGAATGGCGCGGCCGGCGCTGGCAATGCCATCGTGAGCGGTGATGACAACCCGATTTTCATGTCCGTGCTGCTGCCGCAGTTGACCGTGCTGCGTGATGGGGCGCGGTTGCTGGCGCTTGATACGCACTTGGCGATCGCGGATGGCGATGCGGAACGGGTCGGCGCTGACATCGCCGCGATGTTTGGGATTACCGAGCATGCGTACCAAGTTCGGTTTCTGATCGGCGATCTGGTAGCGCTGGCTGTTCACCGGTTGACTTGCGAATTGGTCGGGACGGTACTGCGTGATCACCCTGGGTTCTTGTCGGATGCGCAACTGGTGGAGGTGTCGCACCGGCTGGCGGCCGCTGGCGGCGAAGGACTGAGCATCAGCCTCCAGTCGGAATATGCGGCGTTCGACGACATGACGCAGCGCTGCTACACGGATGGCGGGCTGCCATTGCCGCAGTTGCTGAGCGGATTCATGGATATGGGTGATCCGGGCAATTATGAGTCCTCGTTTCCGCTGAAGCTGATCGCGCCGGCTGCGAGTGTGGTGCTTGCGGGTCGACAGGCGACGCTGGACCGGCACCGCAGCCTGATGACTCAGATTGAAGCAGCGGCCGCGGTGCCTCTTTGGGAACGCGAGCGCAGCAGAGTCGAGAGAGAGATCGAGCATCTGGCCTCCTCGCCGGTGCTGCGATTGCGCTATCTGCCTTTGTGGATCTATATGCCCTCGCTGGAGCGGGCACACTTGCATGCCGAGTACGCGGTGCAGGTTCGTGATGCCACGCTCGCGGCTATTGCGCTGGAGCTGCATCGGCGCCGACACGGCACGTGGCCGGCGACGTTGGCGGAGTTGACGCCGCGGTTGCTGCCGACTGTGCCTCTGGATCGGTACGACGGTCAGGCGCTCAAGTATCGGGTGGTTGATGGGCGACCGATTCTGTACTCGATCGGGGTGGATCGCGATGACGATGGTGGGCGGTTGGTGGCGGGTGAGTCGTCGATCAGACGGGCTCGCGAGTGGCGGAGCTTGGATGAGGTTTGTGATCCGAACGCGCGGCCGCCGGTGGCGGATGGGGACTGGGTGCTTTGGCCGCCGGTGGGGCGCGAGTAGAGGTCGGGCGCTGGCCCGCTCGCTTGCGCTCGGGGCTCTGATTGGGCGAGCCCCAGCTTCGGCCCCTCTAGCGGAGCTTGGCGAG
>CAZUCH010000353.1:0-3960 GCA_964619045.1 uncultured Planctomycetales bacterium
CCGGCCGACCCCCGAGTCGCCCGCACCAGAACAGAGCCCCGAGCGTAAGCGACGGGCCGGGAACAGAACCCCGAGCGTAAGCGACGGGCCGGGAACAGAGCCCCGAGCGTAAGCAACGGGTCAGGAACAGAGCCCCAGGCGTAAGCGACGGGCCCGTATCCGCCGCCCCCTGACTCGGCCGTACCGTACTGGCCGACCCCGGAGCCGCCCGCACCAGAACAGAGTCGCGATGCTGAAGCAGCACAGTCAACTCATCCTGACCTTCCTGGTCGTCGCCGACGCGCTGGCCGTGGCGTTGGCGTGGCTGCTGAGTTACTGGCTGCGTTTCGAGTATCTGCCGACGCCGTTGGGCCGGCCGCTCCTGGGGGACAAGTTCCTGCCGATGTTGCCGTTGGTGGTGGTGGGGCACCTGGTGATCTTCGCCCGGCTGCGACTCTATCGACCGCGGCGCGGCGAAGGCCTGTGGCGGGAACTGCGCGATATCTTCAAGGCCTTCATGGTGGCGGTCGTGGTGGTCGTGCTGATCGACTACGCGATGCCCGCGACGTACAAGATCTCGCGCCTGTTCATCGCAACCTACGCGATCGTAGGCTCGTCGCTCTTCGCGCTCTTTCGGCTGGCCGTGCGCGTCTGGCTGCGTTACCTACGGCGGCGTGGCTTTAATCAGCGCCGGGCGGCTATTGTTGGTACGGGGCGCGTCGCCCAACGCCTGCTGCACGCTCTGAGGCGCAACCCCTGGACCGGCCTGGAGGTGGCCTATTTTGTTGACGATGGCGACCAGGGGCGAAGTGTGCGCGGCGTTCCGGTCCGCGGGCCGCTGTCCGAGCTGAGTACGATTGTCGAGCATGATCCGGTTGACTCGGTCTTCATCGCCCTTGCCAGCGAGCGCGCCGGCCGGGTTGATGAGGTGATCGCGTCGCTCGGAACGTCGATGGCCGACGTTCGGCTGGTCCCCGATCTGAACCCGGCCTACGCCATGCGGCCCAATGTCAGCGAACTCGATGACGTCCCGATCTTGGGTCTGCGCCAGTCGCCGCTCTACGGCTGGAACGCGCTGCTGAAACGCGTGTTCGACCTGGTCGTGGGTGCTATCTGTCTGCTGATCGCCGCCCCCGGTATGGCGATCATCGCGCTGCTGATCAAGCTGGGCAGCCCGGGGCCGATCCTGTATCGCCAGCGCCGGATGGGGCTCGACGGGCAGGAGTTCGTCATGATCAAGTTCCGCACGATGCGCCAGGACGCCGAGGCCGACGGGCCGGTCTGGTCACAGACGGTTGACGCGCGTCGTACACGGATTGGCGAGTTCCTGCGGCGCATGAGCCTGGATGAGCTGCCCAACCTGTTCAACGTGCTGGCCGGGAACATGTCGTTGGTGGGGCCGCGGCCGGAGCGGCCGGAGTTCATTGCCGAGTTCAAGCACGACATCCCGAATTACATGCTGCGCCACAAGATGAAGGCCGGCATGACCGGCCACGCCCAGGTCAACGGCTGGCGCGGCGAAACATCGCTGCGCAAGCGCATCCAGCACGACGTCTACTATATACGCCACTGGAGCTTGGGCCTTGATCTGCGAATCATGGCCCGCACGATCTGGAGCGTCTGGTTCAGCAAGCACGAGAGCAAGCGCGTGCCTGGTCCGGGATGCGGCGATCGATCGGCATCCCGGTAGGGCGCGTTTTGGCGCACCGCCCGAGTGCTCGCTATGACCACAACGAGTCCGCGTTCAGGAACTTCCTCCTCCCCAACACATCAGTCCCTTGCGCGCGAATGACGCTTCAGATCGGTATCCGGCTCACGATCGGCGGCGAGTGAACAGCAACAACGCGACGGCGCCCAGCGACAGTGTCGACGGCTCCGGGATCACCGTGCCAATGCCAAACGGGTTGAATTCGACGGTGGCCGATGTGAGGTAGCTCATACTGTCCGGCATTGTCACGTCGATGATGCTCACCTGATCGCTCGTTCCGCCCGAGTGCGTCACGTACAGCAGGTCGCCGCCCGGTGACAGTGCCAAGTTGTGCGGAGCGCCGAAGGGCGTGTCCACCATGTCCAGGATCATGTCGGTAGCCGTGTCGATCGCGAAGATGGCATTCGTTCCTCCAGCACCGATGTTCGTGACGAAGAAGACGGAACCGTCCGCGGATGTCACGGCACCATGCGCGTTGTCGACAGCGATTGGCGCGAGTGGATTCATGGTGGCACGGTCTAGAACCGAAACTTCGTTTCCACCCTGTGTCGGAACGTACAGCTTATTGTGCGCCGACGACAGGGAGAGGTGCGGGTCGTTGCCGACGGCTTGCCGGCCAACCTCGGAGTACGTGGTGGTGTCGTACTTGACTACGTAGTCGTTCGCGCCGGTTACGCCGATCATCGACACGTAGCCAAATGGGCCGCTGGGGTCGAGGATTACGTCGTGCGGCTTGCCGCCCAGCGCGTTCAGATCGGCCGGTGTGGAGAACGTGTTCATGACGCCGAACCCGATCATGTCAATCGCGGTTACCGTCTTGTCGATGTCGTTGTTGACCCACAGATCGCCGGTGCTCGGTTCGCCCCACATGTGAAACACGCCGGCGCCCGTGGGGATTGTTGTGTTGACGGCGAACGTCATCGCGTTGAAGGCTACGACGCGATCGTTGGCACGGTCGCCGACAAAGACCACGTTGTTGTCCGGGGAGAACACGACATACATCGGTTCAGGCGTGTTTGCGCCCATCGGCAGCGCCACGTTTGTCACGCCGCTGGTGGCCACGTCGATGACCGAGATCGACCCACTGGCGCGGTTGGCAACCACGATGCCTCCCTGGTTCCCGTAGAGCACGGCGGAAAGCGATTCAGTAGCCGTGAGGGACACGACCAGCACAGATACTAGGATCACCATTAACTTGCGGTTCATCTCGTTCCTCCTGTCGCGCGTTGCGCGCGGTCTCTTTGGCCGCGGTGTGCGGTCTGTTTTGGGAATTGAACTCCGGTCCGAATACCACCCCATGTATAGGCCGTGCTTGCGCTCGAGTCCAGAATAAAAAGGCCCGAATCCGTCCGTTCACGGTTACGGAGCAGGTATTTCGGTCACGAAGAGCGATGTTCACGAGTGAGAACGTAGCATCTCGCGCGACACATGGTCCGCGCAACACCTGCGTCATCAGTGCCGAGAGAAGAGGGCCGTTCGCCACCCGGCAGGCGACGACTCGCTTCACCCGGCAGGGGTCGCGCGCAGGAGGATCAACTCGTCGCGCCGTACGGCCAGACGAGTGCACGTCGCGGAGTGCAGCCGCCGAACTGGCGTGCGGATAGGTCTCGATTGGGTCTGCGTGCGGCCTGTCGGTTGACCGGCGACGGGGAGCGGCGGGGCCCAGATGACTGGCCCGCAGTCTACGTGGCGTCGGGCGTCCCCCTTTCGCGTTCGAGCGCTCACAAGTATTATCTGGTGTTGTCAGCCGACGAAGTCGGCGGACGCCTTGCCACCGTAGCTCAATTGGCAGAGCAGCGGTTTTGTAAACCGCAGGTTATGGGTTCGAGTCCCTTCGGTGGCTTTCTTGCAGGACGCCGCGCTGTGTCGCGCGGCGTGGCCTATCTTCGCATGGCCCAAAGAGTTATGCGCCCCGCCCGGCATCGACGTCGCGCTCGCGACAATGCGCGATGCCGCGCCTGGTTGCTCCCTTTCGCGCTCCAACTGCCGGGACTGCTGCCGGGGGTCTGCCGGCGAGTGCTGGGCGGCTGGGGCACAATCGGTCCCCGTTGCTCGCGCGCGTTGCCTCACCGGCGGACTGCTCGGCACTCCCGGTAGTCCTGATAGCGCCCCGGACAGATCGTGAACGCCCAGCTTCGTGTATACGCCGAGCGTGAGGACTGGCGTCGAATGCCGGGCCAACTCCTGCGCCACCTTCACCGACGCGCCTCCCTTGACCAGCAGCGTGATGTACGTCACTCGCAGCGCGTGGAAATCTATCCGCCGGCCTGATG
>CAZUCH010000354.1:0-3958 GCA_964619045.1 uncultured Planctomycetales bacterium
TGATGCTGCAACTGGTCGAGGAGGGCCGCGCCGAACTCGATACGAAGATCTCCCACTGGTTCGGCGAGGATGAGTGGTTCGCCCGGCTACCCAACGCTAATGACATCACGCTCCGTGCGCTGATGAACCACACGAGCGGGATTCCGCGCCATCTCTTTACGCCAGAGTTTCAGGAGGCGTTCAAGGCTGACCTTCAACGCTCGTGGCAGCCCGAGGAGCTGATCGTCTTCGTGCTGGACAGCGAGCCGCTCTTCCCAGTCGGCGAGGGCTGGTCGTACGCCGACACGAACTACATCCTGGTCGGCATGATCATCGAACGCGTGACCGGGCGGACGTACTACGAGGAGCTGACTGATCGCATTCTCAAGCCTCTGGGGCTTTCCGACACGACGCCATCCGATCGGCCCGAGCTGAAAGGGCTGGTCTGTGGGTACACGGCCGAGGGAAACCTGTTTGATCTGCCGGCGGAAGTGGCGCGCGATGGACGCTACGCCATCAATCCGCAATTCGAGTGGACGGGCGGCGGCTTGATTACGACCTCCCTCGATCTGGCGCGCTGGGCGAAGGAGCTCTACGGCGGCGACGTGCTTGGGGCGGAATCACGCGCGCAGATGTGCGCGGGTGTGCCGACCACCTGGGGCCCGGAGCGCGAGTACGGGCTGGGCGTAATAATGCGGCCCAGTTGCCATGGTCCGGTACTCGGCCATGGCGGCTACATGCCAGGTTACCTGTCAACGATGACGTACTACACGAACCACGGCGTCGCGGTCGCCGTCCAAGTCAACACGGAGGTCAACGTGGAGTTCTCCTCTCTTGACGAACTCGCGGATATTGTTGCGGGAGAGCTACTGTCGCCCCTTTGACCGGTTGAAAACCGGTCCCACAATGGGGACGCCGGCGCGTCGCCCGTCTGACCGGTTGAAAACCGGTCCCACAGGGGGATGGAGCCATCTGACCGGTTGGGGACCGGTCCCACATGAGGAGGGGCCATCTGACCGGTTGGAAACCGGTCCCACAAGGGGGCGTTGTGTTTGCGGATTTATGGCCAACGTCGATAATGCGGGCGCTGCCGCCGACTGGCGGTGGTACCGTGGGCCTGTAACCGCGACTGGATCTGATACACATGCTTCGTGAAGTCATCGACATCGCGTCCCTGGAGGATTTCGTCTACGGCATGGCCCGTAGCGCGCGGCTGCGTGTGTGCGTATACGACAGCCGCGGCGAGCTGGTCGTCGCCTCCCCGGCCAACAACGGCTTTGCCCAGGTTACGGGTCATGTGCTGGGCCGTCTGCCGGCCAACATGCCCCTCGTTCCGGTGCCGGCGCACGATCCACCGGGCCACGTGGCATTTGTGGAGAGCCGCGGCGTGTGGTACATCGTCGCTCCGGTATACGGCGACGACCGCAACGCCGGCTACGTCGCCGTGGGAGAATTCCGCGCGCAACAGCCCGACCCCGAGCAGTGGGCCCAAGGCGAGGGCAGCGACCACACGGACCATGCGACGTTGCTGGCCGCCTGGCGGACGCTCGACCCGCTGGACCGCTCCGGGCACTCCCAGCCGGTCGTATCGGCCCGCTGGGGAGCCCGCCAACTGGCCGAATGGGGTCATCGCGAAGCGCGCCTGTTGGCCGCAACGGAAGAAGTCGCGCTGGTCGGCGATATCGCGGATCTGCTGACCGGCGAGCAAGACTTGCAGACGATCCTCGACCGCATCGTCTCCGAAACCGCCCGCGTCATGGACTGTCCGTTTTGCAGTATGCGGCTATACGACCCCAGGACGAACGAACTGACCATCCAGGCAGTCCACAACCTGTCGCCGGAGTACATTGGCAAGGGCGCCGTCATGCGAACTGCACAGAGTGTCGCGGACGACGCGCTGCGCGGCCAGATGGTCTATATCGAGGACGTGGCCAACGATGCGCGCATACTCTATCCCGACCAGGTCCGACGCGAAGGCATCGTCAGCATGCTCACCGCCGGGATGGTCTATCGCGGCAATCCGGTCGGCCTGCTACGTGTTTATACGAAGCAACGACGACGTTTTCGACGGGTGCAGCGCAGTCTGCTCCAGGCCGTGGCGTACCAGGCCGCGACCGCGATCGTACACGCGCAACTGGTGACCGAGCGGCTGCGATCCGCCGAAACCGAGCGGCAACTCGAACTGGCGGGCGACATGCAAGAGCGCATGATCCGCGTACCACCGCCACACCATCCCCATGTCGATACGGCGGTGGCTTTTCACCCCACGTATGAGGTCGCGGGCGATTTCTGCGATTTTCTGACACTGGGCGACGGCCGGCTGGCGGCCGTTGTGGGGGACGTCGTGGGCAAGGGCATCCCCGCCGCGCTGTTGATGGCCTCTGCCCGAGGAGCGCTGCGGGCGGCGGCGGCCTACTGCAACGGCCCGGGCGAGCTTCTGATGCGGCTGAATGACCAGATCTGTCGCGAGACGCTCTCCAGCGAGTTCATCACGCTCCTGATCATCGCCCTCACGCCGGACGCACGGCAGTTGACGTACGCCAACGCCGGTCATGAGCCGTTGCTGATTCTGCGCGAGGGCGAGATCGAGGCGACGACGGAGGCCGACCTCGTGCTGGGGGTCTACCCCGACGAGGCGTATCACGAACACACGCTGCCCTTGGAGCCAGGCGATCGACTGTTGCTGTACACGGACGGGGCGATCGAGGCCCGCGATTTTAGCGATGAGGAGTTCGGGCGCTGGCGGCTGCGCGACTCGTTCTCATCCTACGGCCAACTGGAGCCGCGCCTGCTGGTGGACAACATCGTCTGGGACGTTCGCCGGTTTGTCGGCATGGCCGAACAGTCCGATGATCTCACGCTGGTCGCGCTGCGGATTCACGACGCGGACTGAGCCCGCGCCGCCGTGGTGGTGTCGACGGCGCGTGTTAAGACTGGCGCGGGTTACTTGGAATCGACTGTGATGGAGCCGTTGGAGGTGCGGGCGATCAGGGGCCGACCGCCGGCGTTCATCATTCCGCGCAGGTGCCTCTTGCTCTGATCGAGGTGTCTGAGGGGTGCTTCGCCCAAATCGAGTCGCACACGTCCGTTGCTGGTGGACAAGTCCAGGTCGGCGTCGAGGTCTTCCGGCACGGTGATCTGGATGTTGCCGTTGCTGGTCCGCAGGCCGATATCGCCCGTGACGATTGGCCCGGCCACGTAGCGCACGCCGCCGTTGGACGTGGCCGCTTCGCAGGGCCCGCCGATGTGTTCGGCGACGACGCCCCCGTTGCTGGTCGATGCGACCATCTCGCCGGTGATCTCGCGAGCTTCGATCCCTCCGTTAGAGGTATCGGCGCGCACGGAGCCGTCGACGTCGGTGATCCGCAGGGCGCCGTTGCTGGAATCCAGCACGACGGTGCCGCCGAGGGCCTCGACGTCGATCGAGCCGTTTGAGGTTTTTACGGTTGCCGAGCAGCGCTGGGGCACTTTGATGGTGAAGCTGGCGCCGATCGACTTGTTGCGCAGCGATTCCGGGTAGCGCAACTCGACCAAGAAGGTGCCGGGCTGGTCGGCATGTGGGCCGGCGAAGACCGTGAGCTGCTGGAGGTTCTCCTCGGCGCCACTAATGGTGTGGCCGCGAGCATTCTTGGTGCCCGAGATTTCGATTTGCTCGACGGCTGCCGAACAGAGGCTGACCTTGCCGTTTCGGGAGTGGACCTCGACACGGTCATAGTCGTTCCACGGCTCGGCTAGCGAGAAGTCCTCGGTTGCCCGAAGGGCCCCGCCGCTACTGCAACCGCTCACAACCAGCAACGCTGTCAACAGAGTCAACGCTGGCAGATTCCATAGCCGTTTCATATCAGTCTCCTGAGGCGAGGTTTGGTAATTGCATACTCGTATACGGTCGGGCCACGAAGTTGGCGGCCCGATCACGGCGACACGCCGGTCCCATACCTGGGATTGTATTCTCTGATCGGCCCGGAGTATTCCGTCCGGA